>JAJAYR010000509.1 GCA_026786155.1 Pyrinomonadaceae bacterium | reverse complement strand
CTTTGGAGCTATCGGCAGCGTCCGCGACCCGCGAACGGCGCAGTTGGCGGCAAAGTTTAACTTTTAAACTTTTGCAGATTTGAAAATTATTCGCTCACGTCCCTAAAAAAGACGTGAGCGTTTTTTTTGCTAAAATGAATTTTATGAAATCACTTTTGCTAAGAAATGGTGTTGTAACTTTGCCCGGTGAAAAAGCGGGAAAATCAGATGTCCTGATCGAGAATGGAAAGATCGTCGAACTCTCGCTTGGAGATGTCGAATCAGCGGCGGCTGAATTGATTGACTTGTCCGGGACTCGGCTTCACGCCGGATTTATAGATGTTCACAATCACGGCGCGGTCGGCGTTGATGTCAACACGGCGACGGCGGATGATTTACGGAAAGTCAGGCGATTTTTGGCGGCGAACGGCGTAACGGCGTGGCTGCCGACGTTTGTTCCTGACTCTGACGATGTTTATCGGAAAGTTATTGCGGCGATTGATGAGGTGATGGAGACGCAGAACGATGAAGCAATCGCGCAGATTGTCGGCGTTCATTACGAAGGCGTTTTCGCCAACGAGAAAATGTGCGGTGCGCTGCGTCCGCATTTTTTTAAGACTTTCCGCAACGGCGATGAAATAAACGGGTTGCCGAAATTGAAAAAGGGCGTTCATCTGACGACGCTCGCGCCGGAAGTCGAGAACGGCATCGAGTTGATCAAGGAATTGAAAAAGCAAAATTGGATTGTTTCCATCGGACACACGAAAGCGGATGTCGCAACGCTCGACGCGGCGTATGCGGCGGGCGCGAAACATTTGACGCATTTTTTTAACGCGATGACCGGGCTGCATCACCGCGAAACCGGTGTCGTCGGCTGGGCTTTGACGAACGCGGAAACGACTTTCGATATTATTGCTGACGGCGTTCACGTTGCGCCGCAAGTTTTAAAGTTCGGCGTTCAGAGCAAAGGCGCGGATAAAGTTTCCCTGATTTCCGATTCGGTCGCGCCGACCGGTTTGGGCGACGGCACATTTGAATTGTGGAATGAAAAAATTTCGGTGATAAACGGCAAAACGCGCAACGAACGCGGCAGCATCGCGGGCAGCGTGATAACGATGCTCGACGCGGTGAAACAAATGCGGACGCTCGGATTTTCCGACGCGGAAGTTTCGCAAATGGCGAGTGCAAATCCGGCGAAACTGCTCGGACTCGAAGCGTCGCGCGGCACGATTGAGCCGGGCAAACGCGCCGATTTGGTGGCTTTGGACAATCAGGGAAATGTAAAGTTGACGATTATCGGCGGGAAGATTTTCACAGGATAGACAGGATTTACAGGATAAATTTAAGCGAAAAAAAATAATCCTGCAAATCCTGTCTGTCCTGTGAAAAAATTACGGCGAAGGGTTCAAAGTTTTGAAATAACCTCGCGTTTCCGTTTTCTGGTTACGAGAAAAACGCCGGTGAAAATCAACGCCATCGCTAAAAAGATGCGCGGTTTCCACGCTTCGCCCAAAATGAAAATCGCCAGCAAAGTTCCAATCAGCGGCTGCAAATAAATATAAACGGCGACGATTGACGGTTCGACCCGCGCCAACGCCCAGGCGTTCCAGTAATACGCGAGAATTGTCGGGAAAATCACGATTGCCGCCACCGCCAGCCACGCGCTCGAACTTACCTGCGAAACGTCAACCGTCGAAAGTGAAAATAAACCGACGGGAATATTGACGATTGAGGCGAACAGAAACAGCCACGCGATTGACTTTAACGCGCCGTAATGCGTTATCAGTTTTTTTGAAATCGCCACGTAAGTCGCATACGACAGACTGTTGAGAATAATCAAAATGTCGCCCTGCGTCGTCGCCGACGAAAAACTCGCGTTTGCCGGATCAATCAAATAAACTACGCCGCCGCCCGCCAAAATCGTGCCGATAATTTTCAGTAAAGTCAGTTTATCGTTGCCGATAACGACGCTGACCAGAATCGCAAAAACCGGAATCATCACGGCAAGCAAGGACGTATTGGTCGCGGTCGTCAGCGACAAGCCTTTGAAAAACAAAAGCTGATTAAAAATCACGCCGAAACAGGCGAACAGCGCGAAATATAAGTAATGACTGCGCTTTTCAAGCCGCAGACTGCCGCGAAATCTTTGCAGAAAATAAAAGGCGAGAGCCGCGCCCGCCACGCGAAAACCGACAATCGCCAGCGGCGGAAACGCCAGCAGCGCAAACTTTCCCAGAATCGGTGCCGAACCGAACATCACCTGCACGGCAAGCAAGGCGACGTGCGGCGCGTAACTTTCGTTTGTCTCAATCGGCAAATCTTTCATTTGAAATAAAGATTGATGCTACCAAATCGGCGCGGGCTTTGTCAGTTTTTAGTTATCCGAAAAATACTTTATAATCTCAGGTGTTTGCAAAATTCCCGTCTTTTAACCGTCAACGACAAAATTAAAATAACTTGCCGCTATTTCAAATACAACCGGTGAAAATTATTGAACTATGCTGAAAGAAGGGTTGGAAATCAAAGATTACACATTAAAAACATTTCTCGGCAAAGGGAGTTTCGGCGAAGTTTGGCTGGCGGAAAAGAAAATTGAAATCGCCGATAAAAAAGTTTCGTTCGCCTTGAAATTTATCGCTGACAACACGCACGGGATTTCCGATTATGCGAATGTAAGGCGCGAAATTAATACATGGATTGATGCCAGCGGGCATAAAAACATTATTTCCGTGCAGGACGGATTTATTTACGACAATCTTTTCGTCATCGTCAGCGAATATGCTAACAACGGTTCGTTGCGCCAATGGCTGCGCGAACACGGCGGGAAATCGCCGGGACTGGAAAAAACCGTCGAAATAATGAGCGGGATTCTTGACGGTTTGACTCATCTGCACGCGCAAAATATTATTCATCGTGATTTGAAACCGGAAAATGTTTTGCTCAAAGGCGATGTTCCGTGCATCGCGGATTTCGGAGTGTCGAGAATTGTCGGAACCGCTTCGCTGGAAATTTCACAGGCGGGAACAAATACGGCAGGTTCGCCGCTGTATATGTCGCCCGAATCGTTTGAACGAATAAAACCCGCGCCGCAGATAGATATTTGGTCGGCGGGCATAATGCTGTTTGAAATGTTGAGCGGAAAAACGCCTTACAGTGCCGATACGATTCCCGGTTTGATTTATGAAATCGTGACCAAAGAACCGCGCTCGCTGCCCGCCGAAATACCGGAAAGTTTCCACCAAGTCGTGAAAAAAGCGTTGGCAAAGGATATTTCCGGCAGGTTTTCGTCGGCAAAGGAAATGCGCGAGGCGTTGATGCGGGCATTATATTCACCGCATTACAGCCCGTCGGCGGCGACGGAAACAGGCGTTACCGCCGAACTAAACGCGAAACATCCGGCAAACGGAGCGTCGGGAATAGATATGCTGAAAACTCTGCTGCTGAGTAAGGAAGTATCCGCCGCTGAAATCGGGCAAAATAATAATGACAAGGGCAATAAGAAAATGCTTGTCTGGGTCGGATTGGGCGCGGGCGCGGTTTTGGCAGGCGCAATCGGGATTTTTACGCTGACGCAATCTTCCGCCGATGGTAATACAAATCAAAAAAACGATTTCATTTCTAATCAGGCGGTGAAAGTTGAAGCAAACATCAACAATAATTCCAACGCCGCGAGTAATGAAATGATTGCCAAACCGCCAAACACCGGAAAGCCGATTGAAAAACCAATCGAAAAACGAGTTGAAAAGGTCGCTGCGGATAAAGAAAAAACACTGCCTAACCGACAAACGAAATCGAGAAAAGACGCGCCTAAACAAACGCAACCGACAAAGAAAAAGGTTACGCTGGACGATTTGATAAAGAACGATTGAACGAATTGCAAATTTTGGAGCGTAAATATGAAAACCCGCAAATTTAAAAAAGACGACGACATAATGCGGCTGAAGTTAATTTTAACGATTATTTTGAGCGTCGTTTTTGCCGCTCAAAATGTTCCGGCGCAAGATGAAAAACCGCTCAACCTCAGCAATGTCGAAAAGGCTCTGCGCTCGACTAAAACAACGGCGGCGAACAAAAATGTGCTTTTAATCGAAGGCGTGAACACGCGCAAAATCACTTTTTGGCTGAGTGCCGAAAATGAAAAAAAACTTCGCGCGTGGGGCGCAAATAATGCTCTGCTCGAAGCGATTCGCCAAAACGCGCTGCCCGTCGCGCCGATGATTCAAAAACAATCGAAGAATTTAACCAAACCGATTGAAGTAAAAAATTCAATCGGGATGGAATTCGTCCTGATTCCGCCGGGCGAATTTTTGATGGGCGTAAAAAAGGAAGAAATAGAAGATTCAAGCAGCGGACAACCCCAGCACAGCGTAAAAATAAAACAGCAATTTTACATCGGAAAATTTGAAGTTACGCAAGCGCAATGGAAACTTTTGATGGGCAAAAATCCGAGCGAATATCAAACGTGCGGCGGCGATTGCCCGGTCGAAAACATTAAATGGGGCGACGCGAAAGCCTTTCTCAAAAAGCTGAACGAAAAAAAGGACGGCTATCAATATCGCCTGCCGTCGGAAGCCGAATGGGAATACGCGGCGCGGGCTGGAACGACGACGAAACATTATTGGGGCGACGATGCGGAAAAAAAACTGTGGCAGTTTTACGCGCACCACGTCGAATTTTCGCCCGCCAAAGTCGGCTCATATCTGCCGAACGCTTTCGGTTTATATGACGTGAGCGGCAACGTCTGGGAAATGTGCGAAGACGTTTGGCGAACGAAATTTATAGATTTAACCGATGACAGTTCACCGAATCTGCAAGGCGACGCGGTTTTCCGGGTCGGGAAAGGCGGCAGTTGGGGACAAAGTTACAACGAGTTGCGAACCGGCAAAAGAAAGGACGTTTATGTTGACTCTGTTAATTATTCGATAGGTTTCCGGGTGGTTGCGATACCCGATTGACATTTTCTTGAAATAACTTCAACAAAAAAGACAGACCGAAAATCTTTCAGCCTGTCTTTTTTACTCTAAAAATCTTACATCAGCATCAAAATCGGATTCTCCAACATTTGCTTGAACGTCTGCAAAAACCTCGCGCCGGTCGCGCCGTCAATCGCGCGATGGTCGCAGCTCATCGTTACGTTCATAATGTTACGCACGACGACTTCGCCGTTTCTGACAACCGGCGTTGGCGTTGCCGCGCCGACAGCGATAATGGCGGCTTCGGGCGGATTGATAATTGCCGTAAATTCTTTGATTCCGAACATTCCGAGATTGGAAATCGAAAACGTCGCGCCGGTGTATTCTTCGGGTGCAAGTTTTTTCTCACGCGCCCGACCTGCCATTTCTTTGATTTCTTTGGCGATTTCGACGATGCCTTTGCGGTTCGCGCCGCGCACGACCGGCGTTATCAAACCGTCATCAATCGCCACGGCAACGCCGATGTCCGCGTCTTCGTAAAAGCGCACGGTTTTGTCCTGATACGAAGAATTGACCCAAGCGTGTTTAGTCAAAGCCTGCGCCGCAACTTTCACAATCACGTCGTTGACCGAAACTTTTTCTTCTTCCTTGATGCTCGCGTTTATCTGTTTGCGAAACTCCAGCGCATTATCCATCTCGATTTCGACCGTTAAATAAAACGTCGGAATCGGTCCGATTGACTCGGCGAGCCGCGAAGCGATAACCTGCCGCATCTTCGACGTATTTTCTTCACGGAAGCGCGAAGCATTTTGAATTTCCGGCGCGGCGAAACTCGGCGCGGCTTGCGCCTTCTCTTCCGGCTGACCGCTGACCGCTGACCGCTGACCGCTTTTTATCGCTTCTTCAATATCGCGCTTGATAATCCGACCTTTCGGACCCGAACCTTTGACTGATTTGAGGTTAACATCGTTTTCCGAAGCCATCCGCGCTGCAATCGGCGACACAATCATTCTGCCGCCTGATTCATTTTCAACTTTAGAAGTTTCTTTTTGCGCGTCCTCTTTCGCGCCCGGACGCTGTGCGTCATAACTGCGACCTTCAGTTTCGGCGACGTTCTTCTGCGCCGTGCCGTCGGAAGAAGTCTCACTTGCCGCCGGTTTTTCGTCTGCGAGTTCGGTCTTTTTCTCCGCGTCTCCGCGTTCCTGCGTCTCCGCGTCGCTCTTCGCACCCGCGCCGTTCGCCGACGCTTCATCTAAAAGCGCGGAGAAATCTTCGCCCTTCTCGCCGATAATCCCGATAGTCTGACCGAGTTTCGCATTTTCGCCGCCGGGAACGATAATCTTCAACAGCGTTCCCGCTTCGAGCGAAGTCATCTCCATCGTCGCCTTGTCGGTGTCCACTTCGGCAATCGTCTCGTTCGCTTCAATCGCGTCGCCTTCGGCTTTGACCCAACGTGAAATCTGTCCTTCCTCCATCGTCGGAGAAAGTTTCGGCATTAAAATTTTGTTCGCCATAAAATTACTTTGTTAATTCTAAAAGATGATACTTCAGATGAGAAAAACGAAAATTCTTACCTTTCGCCCATTTCTGCCAAACCTTGCAATCTTGCTTCTATTGCCAATCTTCTAGCTTCTTCTTCTCCATATTTTTCTATGCTAAATGTTTTCACACGACGTTGATATTTTTTGTGAGACCATCGGGCTTCCCAAACTTCATAGGCGTTTCCTCCCCATCTTTTATCAATTTTGAGAAGTCTGCGAACACCAATAGTTTCACCTGTTCGAGAAGTTTTTCTTTGGGCATTTTCCTGTCGGCTCATTTTGGGATGTTCAAGAACAAGCTGACGGTAACATTCTCGCGCCGCCTTGCGTGTTTCAGCCTTGCTTTTATAAGCTGAAAATTTAAAGAATTCAGAAAAACTCTCTCCACGACTTTTCAGGCGAACCCAACAACCGTCAACTCTATTTTTCAAATTTACGATTTCTGTATACCCTTTCGGTTTCGGCATATTTGTACTCCGGTGTAAATTTATTTAGATATGATTTAAGAAATAAACAACCTTCCACGGCTTCGTAAAGATTTTGCAAAAGTTCTTCAAATATTTCGCCCTGTGTCGCGCAGCCCGGAATTGCCGGAACTTCCGCTTCGTGAACAATGACTTTATAATTTCATAAATAACAAACTTCCTTAATCGCCGCGATGATTTTCTGAACATTAAGCCGCTAACTTCTCTCGCAACCGGCTGACAAATTCAGTATCTTCGAGCAATTCGTTACTCAATTTTCTTTTTTCCATTTCCTTCCGCAAAACCGCGTTTATTTTAGCCGAATCCGACTCGAAGAACTGCAAAACTTCGGCATCGAGCGACAGTGAAATCTCAACCCAACAATTTTCGAGCGTCATTTCGCCGGGTTTGGTAATATGTCGGCGTTTAATGCGGCGCAAACCATGCGCTTTTTCTTCTTCGCTGGTCTCTAAAAATTTCAATTTAGATTCTGCGTCTGTTTTGTTCATAAACTTTCACCATCCAACTCTCGGCTTTTCTGGCTGTAATAAAATGTAATTCGGTATCGGTCGGTTCGGTAAAAATCAATTGAATCAAGCCGTATTCGACGGTTAAACCGATAACTGCAAACCAGATTTCCTCATCTGTTGAATGCGCTTCATCGGTATATTCAACAGCAAAAGGGTCATCGAAAACATCTTTTATTCTATCAAATTCGATTTTATGTTCGTCTTCAACTTTCCGCGCCTTATTTTCATCCCAAGTAAAATTCGTTTACAAATAACAAACTTCCTTAATTGCCGCAATGATTTTCGGAACGTCGGGCAGCGCGAGTTCTTCCAGATTTTTCGCGTATGGCATCGGTGCTTCGGCGCAGGAAATTCGTTTGACGGGAGCGTCTAGGTAATCGAAAGCGTGTTCCGTCACCTGATGCGAAATCTCCGCGCCGACTGACGCGAAAGCGTGCGATTCTTCGACGACGATAAGGCGATTCGTCTTTTTCACGGATTTGACAATTGTGTCAATGTCGAGCGGTTTGATCGTGCGCGGGTCAACGACTTCGACCGAAACGTCGTAATCCTTCTGCATCTGTTCGGCGGCTTGCAGAGCGAGCGTTACGGTCATCGAACGCGCCACAATCGTGCAGTCAGTTCCTTCACGTTTGACATCAGCCACGCCCAAAGGAATCGTAAAATCGTCGTCTTCGGGAACTTCGCCCTTCAAACCATACATTCTTTCCTGTTCGAGAAAAACGACCGGATTATCATCACGAATCGCCGATTTGAGCAGTCCTTTCGCGTCGGCGGCGGTTGACGGCATCACGACTTTTAAGCCGGGAAAGTTAGCGTAAAACGCTTCTAGTGCTTGCGAATGCTGCGATGAAACCTGATAAGCCGAGCCGTTCGGACCGCGAAAAACAATCGGAACTTTAAATTGTCCGTTCGACATATAAAGCATTTTCGCCGCGTGATTGATGATTTGGTCAGCCGCGAGAATCGAAAAATTAAAAGTCATAAACTCGATCACCGGACGCAAACCAGCCATTGCCGCGCCGACTCCGACCGCCGCGAAACCGAGTTCGGTAATCGGCGTGTCAACGACGCGCTTGTCGCCGAATTCCTTCCAAAGCCCGCGCGTAACTTTATACGCGCCGTCATATTCGGCGACTTCTTCGCCCATTATAAAGACATTTTCGTCTCTCAAAAGTTCTTCGCGCAACGCTTGATTGAGCGCGTCGCGGATTGTCAAAATTGCCATAATTTTCTACAAATCGTTTTCCGTTAACTCGGCTAATTTTAGTAAATGTCGCAATAGTCCGGCTTTCAAAGTTTGATTTTTGTGAACTGGAACGGAAATTCGCGCATCATTTCCGCTTTTGCCGAAAATATGATGACTGCCCTGAATTCTCAACAACTTCCAGCCGTTTTTCTCTAACAGTTTAGCGAGTTCTTTCCCCGAAATTGATTTGATACGGCAATTTCGACGATGCGCTCTCCGGCGTTAATTTGCGCCGGTTTAATATCAACCGATAAACAACCCTCAACCGCTTCATATAAATTTTGAAGCAGTTCTTCAAAAGTTTCGCCCTGCGTCGCACAGCCTAAAATCGCCGGAACTTCCGCCCAATAACCGCCTTCTTCCGCTTCGTGAACAACAACTTTCAATTTCATAATCGAACCTCTTCGCGCAACGCTTGATTGAGCGCGTCGCGGATTGTCAAAATTGCCATAAATAATTGTTTAATTAAGCCAAAGCCAATTCCGTTTCTTCTAAAAGCCGCTCCACATTTTTCGGAAACTCGACCGGCAAAAACCATTCAATCGGGCAAACCAGAGTTT
>JAJAYR010000508.1 GCA_026786155.1 Pyrinomonadaceae bacterium | reverse complement strand
CGCCGAATTTATGCAGGCGCAATGGAAGCAAACTCTGGGAATTACCCTGCCGCTCAAAAATATGGAGTGGAAAACCTTTCTTGATTTTCGCCAGAAAGTTCAATACGACGGCATCGTGCGCCACGCCTGGGTCGGCGATTATATGGACCCGTTCACGTTTTTAGGTTTGCATTACACGGCGCAGAATCAGGGCGCGACCGGCTGGACCGACCCGCAATACGACAAGATGCTCGACGACGCGAACAAAACCGTGGACGAAGTGCAACGCTACGAACTGCTCGCCCGCGCTGAACAATATCTGATGGAACAGCAGCTTTTTATTCCGCTGATGACGCAAGGCACGAATTGGATAAAAAAACCTTACGTTAAAGGAATGTATCCGAATCCGGGAACGCTTTTCGCCTGGAAATTCGTCTATATCGAGCGCGACCCGAATAAATGGGATACGAATGTGGATAACATTATGAAAACATCCGATTCGCAGGTTGAAGAACAAATCAATCGGTTGAAGGCGACGATGACGGCAAGCAATTGAAATTTATGGACGACGCAAAATTAGAAAGAACAATCGAGTTTATTTTGAATAATCAAGCGCAATTTACGGTTGATATTCAAAAGCTGCAGGAGTCGCAGAAGGAAGGCGAAAAGCGCGTGAATGTTTTAGAGCGGGCGTGTCTGAATTTATACAACACCTCTGTCGAGCAAAATGAAGCAATCGCCGAACAAACGAAAAACATCAGTCAACTGAGCGCAGATGTCAGGGAACTGCGTGAAGGACAAAAGGAAACCGACGAGCGTTTAAACACCGTAATTTTAATGGCTGAAAAGTTTTTCAGCGGAGAAAACGGTAATTCCAAAAAGTAAGAAACAAGCAGTTTATAAAACCGAAAAATGTTAAGTTACATCATTCGCCGATTGATAATTATTATTCCGATGGCTCTGCTCGTCGTTACTTTGACGTGGGGATTGATTCGGATGGCACCGGGCAGTTTTTATTCGAGCGAGAAAAAATTGCCGCCCGCCATCGAAGAAAATATCAGGAAAAAATACGGACTCGACAAACCCGTCATTCAGCAATATGGAATTATGCTCGGCAACATCGTGCGCGGCGATTTCGGCGATTCGCTGAAATACGAAGGGCAATCGGTCAACGAAATTATCCGGCGGCATTTTCCGTATTCGGCGACCATCGGCATTCTCGCCTATATTCTGGCGTTAATCGTCGGACTGGCGGCGGGAATCATCGCCGCGCTCAAGCAGAATACGGTGGCTGATTACGGTTCGATGTCGCTGGCGATGCTCGGTTTGTCAGTTCCGAATTTTGTTTTGGGTCCGATTCTCGTTTTGATTTTCTCGCTCTGGCTTTATTGGCTGCCGCCGGCGCGAACCGGCGGCGTTTCGAGTTATGTGCTGCCGGTCATCACCTTAGCAGCGATTTACGCGGCGTATATCGCGCGGCTGACCCGCGCCGGAATGCTCGAAGTGATGCGCTCCGATTACATTCGCACGGCGCGGGCGAAAGGTTTGAGCGAATGGAAAGTTCTGATGAAACACGCGGTGCGCGGCGGTTTGATTCCGGTCGTTTCCTTCACGGGTCCCGCGCTCGCCGCGCTTTTGGCGGGAACGGTCGTCGTCGAACGGGTTTTTGCCATTCCGGGTTTAGGCAACATTTTTATCCAATCGGTTTTGAACCGTGATGAGCCTTTAATTCTTGGAATCGTCGCTTTTATTTGGATTAAGATTATGATTTTAAATTTTCTGGTTGATATTTATTATGCGTTTTTTTACCCGCGAATTCGCTACGAATAAAATTATGACGACAGTTACCGAATTAGAAAAAGTTTCACGGGCGATGCCGAAAAGATTTCGTGTCGAAGATTTCCGCAAAATGACGGAAGTCGGAATTTTGCCCGAAGAAAGCGGTTGGGAAATTATTGACGGATATTTAATAGATAAAATGAGCATCGGAAGCAAACGCGCCAGCGTCGTAAGAAGATTAGGCAAAGTTTTTGAAAGAAAAGTCGGTGATGAAACGCTTGTTTCATCACAAAATCCGATTCACATTGACGAATATAATGAACCCGAACCGGATGTTGCTTTACTTTTACCGCGCGAAGATTTTTATGCTGAAAATCATCCGACACCGCAAGACGTTTTACTGCTCATCGAAGTTTCCGATTCGACGGTTGAATCTGACCGCGACATCAAAAAAACGCTTTACGCCGAAGCGGGAATTGCGGAATTTTGGCTGGTCAATTTGAAGGAAAATACGGTCGAGCGTTACACTGCGCCGAAAAACGGGAATTATCGGCTGGCGGAGATTTTGGAATCCGGCGAGACGATAAAAGCCGGAACGATTGAAAATTTAGAGTTGCAGATTGACGAAATTTTAGGTTTGTAGAATTTATGGAACAACAAGAAGTTGTCAAAAGCGCATCGCTGTGGAAAGATGCCTGGAAGCGTTTGCTGAAAAATAAACTGGCGGTTTTCGGGCTGGTCGTCGTGGTGATAACGGCGATTGCCGTTATCATCGGACCGGCGATTATCCGTTGGACGACCGGCTATACCTACGATTTTATTCCGCCGGACGGCGAGTTGATTAAATCGTTTCCGCCGTCGTTAAAACATCCGATGGGAACGGACGATTCGGGGCGCGACATTCTCGCCAGAGTTTTGCAGGGCGGCAGAATATCCTTGATGGTCGGGGTTATTTCGACGATTGTTTCGTTAATCGTCGGCGTTTCTTACGGCGCGACGGCGGGTTATCTCGGCGGTAGAATTGACAATTTTATGATGCGCGTCGTGGATATTATCTACGCGATTCCGTATATTCTCATCGTCATCGTCCTGCTTTCCGTGTTTGGCGGACCGAACACGCCAAACTGGATTCAGTCAATCGCCGGTCTGGTCGGCGGCGGCAACACGGCGGGATTGAGCCAGATTGTTTTACTCTTTTTCGCTTTAGGTTTAGTTTCGTGGCTGACGATGGCGCGAGTCGTGCGCGGGCAGATTCTTTCACTCAAAAATCAAGAATTCGTCATGGCGGCACGGGCGACCGGCGTTTCGACACCCGCGATTATTTTTCGCCATCTCGTGCCGAACGCTTTAGGTCCGGTTATCGTTTATGCGACGCTGACGATTCCCTCGGTAATGCTCTCCGAAGCGTTTCTGTCGTTTTTGGGAATCGGCGTGCAAGCACCGTTCGCGTCGTGGGGAAGTTTGGCGGCGGCCGGTATTAAAAACATTTCGGTTTTCCCGTGGCAGTTGATTTTTCCGGGCGTAACGATGGCGTTAACTTTGTTTTCGTTGAACTTTTTAGGCGACGGTCTAAGAGATGCGCTTGACCCGCAAACGCGCAAGTTTTAATTTATTTTTGAGGATAAGAGATGAAAGCAGTAACGGTTTTAGATTTACAAGAACTTCTTGCTGATGTTGCGCCCGCCGAGTCGAGAATTTTATATGGCGTAAGCTGGGAAGATTATGTCGAATTCAGTAAAGCGACATTGAATAAAACCAATCTCGAATTGACGTATAATCGGGGCGTTTTGAAGGTAAATATGGGACAAGGATTCAGACACGAAAATTTGTCGCGGTTTCTGAACAGTTTGATAACGACGGTCAGTTTGATTCTGCGCGTGAGAATTATTTCCGCCGGTTCGATGACTTTGACTTCAAGCAGGATTCGTAAAGATGCCGACCCGGACGAATCTTATTATATTCAAAACGCGCATCGCGCAAGTTTCAAACAGGAACTTTTCGACGATGAGACTGACACGCCGCCCGACCTCGTAATCGAGATTGACGAAACGCACAAGTCGGACGATAAATTCGAGATTTACGCCGCTTTCGGTATCAAGGAATTTTGGCTTTACGACGCGGAAGTTTTGAGAATATTCGAGTTGTCGGAAACGGGCGAATACCTTTTATCGGAAAACAGTCTCGCGCTGCCGATTCTGACGGCGACGGTTTTAACCGAATTTCTCAGCCGAAGTCAGCGCGAAGACCAGTTTAAAGTTTTGACGGATTTTCAAAAGTGGCTGCAAGAAAATAAATGATTGAACGAAACGGGAAAATTTTAACGGTCAACGATTTGAAAACCTACTTTCAAACCGAAGACGGCGTGGTCAAAGCGGTTGACGGCATTACGTTTACGCTCGAAAAAGGCGAGACTTTGGGCATCGTCGGCGAATCGGGCAGCGGGAAATCGGTGACGAATCTTTCGATTATGCGCCTGAT
>JAJAYR010000507.1 GCA_026786155.1 Pyrinomonadaceae bacterium | reverse complement strand
ATTGCCGTAGAAAACCGACAGCGCGGGATTTTTTTGCAGGGAGCGCGGATGACGCAGAAACACGAAATATAACCCGAAGAAAATCCCCGACAAAAGCGCGGCGATGTTGCCCGTGAACACATCGGCGGCGAGTTTGTTGCCCGCGTTTTGCGGTTCGAGAAAAAAGAAACTCATTCCCGCCAGACAAATGACGACGGTTATCAAATCGGCAAACCGAAACTTTTCCTTCAAAATAAACGGCGCGAGAATCAAGATATAAATCGGCGCGGTGTATTGCAGAAAAATCGCGTTCGCGGCGGTCGTATTTTTATTGGCATAGACGAAACAAGTCAGAGTTCCAGCATAGAAAAATGATGTCAGAAGTGTGAACTTGTCCAACTTCAAACCTTTGTGATAGGTGAAAATCGCCACCGTCATCGCCGCCAAAAGCGAACGCCCCGCATTGACGGCGAAAGCGTCGAGCGTCGTCATTTTGATAAAAAGCCCGCCGGTTGACCAAAGCAGAACGGCGAACAGAATCAAAACAATCGGCGGAAATTTGGACGGCTGGTTTTCGGCTGGCATAAGAATATGAAAGTATAACGCAAAAGAAAATGTAACCACAGACAACCAGAGGCGCGAAAAGAATCAGTTCCTTTTCGCGCCTCTCGCTATAATTTATTAGTCTGTAATCTAAATTTTATAATCTTTTTCGCGGGCGGCATTTGATGTTTTCGATGCCCGTTTAACAATTTGAAATCTCAAATTTGAAATGGCAAATTATTAAAAAATTTAAATTACAGACTATTTATGGACAAAATTTTATTCGTCGGTCATCGCCGTCGAAATCGCTTCGCGCAGTTTGGCGGCGGAAGTCGTCGCCGGTTCGAGTGTAACATCGGCGATGCCGCCGTAGATTTTTTTTCCGAACACGCCGTTCCAAGGCGGAATGACGATGGAAACCGCGCCGTTCGCTTTTGCCTGACACGCCAGACGCATCAGCGGTTTGGCTTCTTCGCCCTGTTGGTAGCCGAAGATTTTCATCTGTTTGCGTTCGCGCGGCGCAACGTCGGAAAGTTTTTCCGCGCCGCCGAGAACTCCGACCCAGCAAGTTCCGCAGGCGGCGGAACGACATTCGACGGGAATCACGCCTTCGCCGCGCCGGAAATCCCGTTCGACCCAATTTTTCGATTGGTCTCGCGCCGCACCCGAAGCGATTTCTTCGTCGTTCATCAAACGGAATTTTCCGCTGTCCGTGTCGTCAATGTAATTGACCGTCCATTGTTTATCAATCGTTTTCAAAAATCCGAAAATGCCCTGCGAATCGTCTTTGGCACGTTCTTCGACGATTTTTTGCGGCGATTGATTTTTAGTCTTCGCGTCAATCGAAACCGTTCCCGCCGATTGTTTGAAAGCGTCGAAACCGACTTGCACGAGCGTCATCAACCCGACCATCGTGATTCCGACGGTCAGGTTTGCATCGGTTTTGGCGGCGACGGCGGCGGCTTTGGCGATCCTGCGAATCTCGTGCGCTAAGTCGGCATTTGCACCCTCGAAATTTTCGGCGTGTTTGTTTATCGCGTCTTTCGTTTCCTTCCAAAAACGGTGTCCGTAAAGAAATCGGTGCGATGAATCAATCTGATTTTTTAATTCGTATTCGCCCTGCATCACGAATTGCTGAATCGCCTTTTCCTTATTTTCAGCCGTCTGCAAATAGCGGAACAGTTCCAAAGGATAAAAGCGAAACCAGATTTGCGCCGCGTTGCGGTCAACTTCGTGAATCTCCGGCAAAACGCTCGTCAAAACGCCGAGCCATTGTTGCTCGTTAAATTTATTTAAGAAATTTTCAAATGTTGTCGTCATATATAAGATTGTATAAAAGAACTTTTTATTAAATTTTCATTGAATTTGAAACGAATATCATAACAACAGAAACACTTCTCGCAAAACCGCGTGAAAGTCTTAACCGCTTGCCGCCGCATTTTCGAGTTTTTGCGTGATGAATCTAAACGCTGCTTTTTAACGAATTAAAAACCGTGACGCAAACAAATTCATTGACGCTGACGGCTAAAATAAATTTTTGCGTTTAATTATTAAATACAGCCGCCAGCAGTTGGCGGCTTAAAACTAAAAATAAAACTTTGGTGAAAAAGTTTTATTCAACAAGGAGTAAATTATTGTGAAAGAAGTTTTACAAACAACGGATAATCAAGAAAATCTCGAAACGAATCAATTAAAATCGAGACGTTCTTTTATCAAATTATCGAGTGCCGCCGTTTTGACGGCATTTGCATTCGGGACAATCAACGCCGAATCTTTACGAGCCGAAGACGCTTTCGCCGGATTGCCGATTGAGCCGGTCAGACAGGGCGCGGTTGATTTGGGCAAAGGCGACACGGGAATTTTAAATTACGCCTACGCGCTCGAACAACTCGAAGCCGCGTTTTATTCGCAGGTCATTGCGACACCGTATTCGGGAATGAGTTCGGCGGAACGGGCAATTTTGACCGACATCCGCGACCACGAAATCGCGCACCGCGAATTTTTTAAAGTCGCTATCGGCAAAAAAGCGATTCCGGGTTTGCAGGTTAATTTTACGGCAATCAATTTCGGCAGCCGCGACAGCGTTCTCGGCACCGCCAAAACTTTTGAAGATTTGGGCGTGTCGGCTTATAACGGCGCGGGCCAGCTTTTAAAGGACGTTAATTTTTTGCTGTTAGCCGGTAAAATCGTTTCGGTCGAAGCCCGCCATGCGGCGATTATCCGCGATTTAATCTCGCCGAATTCGGCATCATTCGCGGGCGATGACATCACCGACCCGAAAACCGGATTAGATTTGGCGAGAATGCCGGCAGAAGTTTTAGCCGCCGCCGCGCCGTTCATCAGAACGCCTGTTACCGCGAAAAAATTACCGAAGCCGAGAAATTAATCAAACAAGGAGGAAAAAATGAACATTATAAAATCACTTTTAGAAACCATCGAACCTGACATCATTAAAGATATGACGGCGCGGCGCGAGCCGATTGAAAAAGCTAAAGCGATGACCGCCGGAATGGGAACGGCAATCGTTTCGGTCGGCGCACTCGCGGGAACGGCTTTTGGTCAGGACAGTAAATTGCCCGGCAAAATCGCCGATGTGCTGAATTTCGCGTTGACGCTCGAATATCTCGAAGACGAATATTACCGCACGGCACTCGGTTCTTCCGGGTTGATTCCGCGCAATAATCAAGCGATTTTCTCGCAAATCAGCAAGCACGAAACCGCGCACGTCGCGCTTTTGAAATCTGTTTTGGGCAGCAAAGCCGTCGCCAAACCGAATTTCGATTTTACGGCGGGCGGCGCGTTCGGCGACGTTTTCAGAAATTACCAGACGTTTCTCGCCGT
>JAJAYR010000506.1 GCA_026786155.1 Pyrinomonadaceae bacterium | reverse complement strand
GATGTGGAGAGCCTGCAATTCGTCAGCCGACAAATCTAAAATTTTGCCGATGCCGACCGCGTAGATTTGGGTGCGGCGAACGTGACCGGAGCCGATTTGGTCGCGGGCATCAATCGCCGTCGCCAACGCTTCGACGGTCGCCAGATGAATCCGGCAGGCTTCCGTGATTTCTTTGGTTTTCTGGGCGAGCCGTGAATTATGAATCAGATAAGCGTAATGTCCGACGACCGTTACCAGCAAAACGACAAAGCCGAACGACAAGCCGAATTCTTGTAATAAAATATGGAGAACCAACGCCGAAATCAAGCCGAGCGCGGAACTTTCCCAAAGCCGGCTGAATTTTATTTTCGGCAATTCCGAAATTTCAGCAGAACCGCTTTTGAGTTTGTCAAAAATCAAGTTCAGCGTCGTCGAAGCCAGCCGGTATGCCGAAGCCGTCAGAACGGCGGCAAGTGCCAGCCAGCCGAACGGAACCGTTTCAACGTCAACGAAATTTCCCGTAAATCCGGCGGCTTTTTCGAGAATCAAACAGAAAATTATTCCCGCCGCGAATGCCGAGATGAGATTAATGAAACTATTGAACATCCAGCGGCTTTTATCGGCTGCGGGCGCACGTTTGTAATAGACGGCGGAAACACTCGCGGCGAGCAACACGCCGCCGGATGTGCCGAGCAAAAGAATTCCCGCCAAAACAATAAAATCTCCGGCGTTCAGCGTTTTTTTTGTTTGCGGAATGGTTAATTCGTGTTGGTTGACCAGCGCGGAAACAGCCAGCGCAACTAGCAAAACGGCGATTTGCGAAACGGAAAATGAAAAGGCGGCATAAAGCGTCCAGCCGCCGATGACCAGATTGGCAACCAGCAGAATCAACCAAAAGATTTTGGTCGGTAAATTGTATGCCGAAAGACTGAATTTTTTCACGTTAAAATATGTTTCTGAAAAGTTATACATTCAAACTTTTCTCGTTCGAGAGGCAAAGACGAACTATTTACTCTGTCAACGCCTTGTTAACAGTTCTAAACCGTCCGAAAAGGAAGTCAATTTTTATGCCAAATTTCAAGCAATTGAATAAGTAAAGTAAATGTCAGGTGAAACATTGACCGGGAAATTTTTTCGATGCCGACCCTTCCAATTTGAACGGTCAAATTGACGGAATTTTATCAAAATGAATGAATCATCGGTTATAATCAAATTTTTCAGGCAACAAACGAATCAAGTAAAAGTTCTTATTGAAACGAATCATCGGTAAAGCATTTCGATTGAATGAACAATCGCCGTTCGAGTGTGTTCGAGAAATCTTCGGGCGACTCTCTAGCTGTCAATAATAAAACGAATACGCAAAAAAATCAACAAAAATTTACATAAATGAAAACATTGCAAAATAATCTTAAACACTCGCTTCGGAGGACGATTTTATTAATTAAAGAACTTTCACGGCGAAAATTTTTGTTTGCCGCGCTGCTTTTTTTGTGGTGCTTAACCGTTTCGGTCGCCGCTCAGGATTCGGATGAGGTCATTCGCATTGACACCGAATTAGTTCCGTTTGAAGTTACCGTTACGGACAAGGACGGCAAGCCCGTGCGCGGTTTGGAAGCGAAGGATTTTAAGATTTTTGAAGATGGAGAAGAACGCCCGATTGAATTTTTCGAGCCGATTAAAAGAAATGACGGTCGCCCGCTAACGATAGTTTTCGCGCTCGACGTTTCGGGCAGCGTAACGGGCGAGGAACTCGGCAGACTGCGTGATGCGATGCGGAACTTTACCGCCAATCTCGCCGATTACGATTCTTATTTTGCCGTGATGACTTTTGGAATGCAGGTCAAAACGCTCCAGTCTTTTACGAATCGTCCCGACAAATTGGAAAAAACTTTTGAGAAACTGTTGCGCGAACAGGAAGGACTTTCGACGCACGCTTACGACGCTGTGGACGATGCGATTCGGCTTTTGAAACGGAAATCGCCGTCGGCAATCAAAAATAAAATCGCCAAACGCGCCGTCATTTTAATCACGGACGGCTTTCCGGTCGGCGATACGGTCGCACCGAAAACGGTTATCGAACGCGCCAACGATGCGGAAACTTCGGTTTATTCGGTGATTCTGCCGTCGTATTCGCGGCTGCAACGAGACAAAAAACCGCTGCTGACACCGCTCGAAGCCAGCGGATTGCTCGAAAAAACCGGCGGACGCGCTTTCTACGCGAATGAAAAAAATTTCGAGCCGCTTTTCAAATCGCTCGCTGAAGAAATCACATCTTCTTACGTCGTCGCGTTTTACCCGAAACCGGGCAGCCGCGCCGACGGAAAATTCCATCAAGTGCGAATCGAGATTCCGAAAAATTTGAAAGCCAAACAAAACCGCGGCGGCTACGAAATCAAACAGTAAAATGTTGTGAGTTCAATAAAATGTTCTGAGTTCAAACGCGGAACGCCCTTTGCCAAACCGCCGCGCTGCGCGGGCGAAAAGACACGCTCTGGCGTGAACTCAAAACTTTAGCGCGTTATTTTTCAGATGGTTTTTTAATACTCGTATTCGTCGCCGTCGTCGCCTTTAAAATCGTCGTCGTCTTCGTCGTGAATATCAACTTCAATCGGGTCGAGTCCGACAATTTGCAAATCGGTTCCGCATTCGCCGCAGGAAACGACATCGCCCTGCTCGGAATCGGCGTCAATATAAACCTCTTCGCTGCATTCGGGACAAACTGTGGTTGGCATTTTCTTTTCTCCAAATAATCTACAAAAATTTTATCGCGCTTCACTTAAAAGCCAAGTGAAAATATATGTGTATGATTGTCAATCTAACTTTTTTGCGGACGCTTTGGCAAGAGTGATTTTGCGGTTTCTTCGCGGATTAAATTTTGCCGTTTGATTGAAATTTAAAACCTTGCGATGATTGACGACTGACTATGAAATTTCCCTTTAAATTAGCCGGAAACAAACGCTTCGATGTCGTCGGCTTCGGCACGAACGCGGTTGATTATCTGATTCGAGTTCCCGAATATCCGTCGCCGTATTCAAAAATCGAACTCGCAGATTACACGCTGCTGGCGGGCGGCGAAATCGCTTCGACGACTGTCGGATTGCGGCGTTTGGGAATGAAAACGGCGTATATCGGTCGTTTCGGCGATGACAAGGAAGGCGATTTTGGGCTGCGGACTTTGCGCGATGAAGGCGTGAACGTCGAATTCGCCGAACAAATCGCGGGCGCACAAACGCAAATCGCTTTTATCGTCGTTGATGTGAGCAACGGCGAACGCACGGTTATCTGGAAACGCGACGAAAAACTCGCCTACGCGCCCGAAAATGCTCCGCTCGAATTCGTCGGCGAAACGAAAATCTTCCACGCGACGCCGCACGACGCGCTTGCCTGTGCGCGGATGGCGATTGCCGCCAAAGCGGGCGGCGCACTCGTTTCGATTGACATTGACAACCTTTTCGACGGCGTTTTAGAGATGATTCCGCTGGTTGATATTTTCCTCGCGTCCGCCGAATTTCCCGAAAAACTCGTCGGTCTCAAAAATAAAAAAGACGCTTTGCGCGAGATAAAATCGCGTTTCGGCTGTCCGATTGTCGGAATGACTCTGGGCGCGGAAGGTTCTTTGATTTTGTGCGAAAACGAATTTATCGAAACGCGCGGTTTGGCAGTTCCGAACGGCTGTCGAGACACGACCGGCGCGGGCGATGCGTTTCGCGTCGGTTTTTTATACGGATTATTAAAGGGCGAATCGGTCGAAGAAGCGGCGCGAACGGCGAACGCCGTCGCCGCGCTCAAATGCCGCGAACTCGGAGCGCGAACCGCTCTGCCGGATGAAAAGGAATTGAGAGAAATGCTTGAGCTTTTTTAAGAAAGATGCGAAGTCCAATCGCAATGAAGGAGTTACGCAGTTAAAATAAACTGAACGATAAAAGCGGCGTTTTTACTGAATAAACAGCGAACAGTTAATAACGAACAGCGAATAGCTGTAACGCGGCACTGTTCACTATTCGCTATTAACTATTCGCTGTTTATTCGGTTGCGTAACTTCTAAATTATTTACAAATTCTCGTTGAAAAACCTAATCACCCGCGCCCAAGCGTCTTTCGCCGCCGCTTCGTCATAAACTTCCGGGCGCGTATTGTTGAAAAATGCGTGGTCGGCTTCGTATTTGACCGATTCGATTGGCAAAGTGTTGACTTTCGCCATTCTTTCCAAATCGGCGACTTTTTCCGGGTTGATCCAAGCGTCCTTCGTTCCCGAAACGAACAGCACCGGACATTTCAAACCTTTCAGCGTAAATTCGTCGGGGACATCGCCGTAAAAAGGCGCGGAAGCGTGCAAGCCTTCGAGTTTGCAGGCGGCTTCGAGCGCGTAAGTTCCGCCCATACAAAAACCCGTGATGCCGAATTTTTTAATTTCGTATTTATCGGTCGCGGCAATCATCGCTTTGTTGATGATGTCCAAACCGTCTTCGGCTTCGAGTTCGCCCATCAGTTTCGCGGCTTCCGTTTTGTCGGTCGTTACCGTTCCCGAATATAAATCGGGCGCGATGCAGACGAAGCCTTCGGCGGCGTAACGTCCGGCAATATCTTTGATATTGTCGTTCAAACCCCAATATTCCTGCACCAAAACGACGGCTTTCGTCTCGCCGCTCGCGTCGTCGGGCATTGCGACGAAAGCGGTCGTTGCGCCTTTCGCGGTCTTGAATTCTAAAGTTTCGGTTTTCATAAATTATAAAATTCCTCCAAAAATTTATTGCAAGACCGATTATAACTAAAATTCGACCGCCGATTAAACAGCCGGACGCGATAAATTTTTCGAGCTTCGACAGTATATTCGAGATTTAAGGCTCTTTCAGTTTCAGTTTCTCGACTTTGATAAACGGCGAGTTGCGGCTTTCGCTCGTCGCGTAAATCGTTTCGCCGTCAATCGAATAAGCGACGGCTTCGCCCTGTTCGCGCTTGCCTAATTGAATAATCGAAGGCTTTTGCTTCCAGATTTCGTCGAAATTTTTTGCCGTTTCGGGCAGAATAATTTCGTAAGCGTTGAAATAATCGCAGACGACGACGCGCTTGCCATCCGATGAAATGTCGCCGCCCGTCAAAAATCCGTTCGGAATCGCCGGAACGGTGAAATCGGCGATTTTTTCCAGCGGATTAGTTTTGCGAACGTCGTAATTTTTCGACAGTTTATAAACGCCTGACGCACCGCTCAAGCGTTTCGTCAAAATATAAATGTCGCCTGTGTTTGGATGAACGAAAAGCGTTTCGGCATCGTGGCGAATGTCCGGGTATTCAAACCTTATTTTCTGCGCGTCTTCGGTTTTCGACGGATTTTTGTTGTTGGAAGATTTGTCCGCCTCAGTAACGGTCGGCTCTTTGACGCGATAAATGATTGATTCGTCGCGGACGCGGACGTTGTTGCCGATGTCGCCGAGATAAAGAAAACATTCACCGTTCGCGGTTTTGAAAGTTCCGATGTCTTCCCAATCGCGGTTCTTTGCATCTTCGACTTTAAAAGTTCCGAGTTTTTCGCCTTTCTCGTTCAAGGCGAAAATAAACGCGCCGTCGCCCGAATCGTTGTGCGTCCAAAAAACATTCGGCTGACATTTTGACACGACCAACCCGCTGCTCTCCGTTATCTCGTCGGTTTTAATCGTGCCGACGATTTCCGGGTTTCCCCACCGCGCCGTTTTTTTCTTCGCCGAGTTGTCGTTGGCGGTTTGGCTCGAAAGAACCGCCGAACACGCCGAAAAAAGACCGGCGGCGATGAATAAAAAAATGACAAACGCAAATTTTTTGGTTATAGTTTCTTTCGACATACTTCTCTGAAAGCATTATAACGCAGTTGAATTTAGCAGGTTCAAAACTTTTTCAAAATTTAACAGTAAAGAAATTTGAGAGAATGACAGCTTTACCGAAACCAATTTACAACGCCGACGAATATCTCGCTTTAGAAGAACCGGCTGATTATCGCAGTCAGTTCTACGACGGCGAGATTTTTTCGATGGCGGGCGCGAGCCGTCGGCATAATGTCGTCGCCGGAAATCTTTACGCCAATCTGCACTTTCAGCTTCGCAATCGTCCGTGTGAAATTTATCAAAACGATATGCGGGTGAAAGTTTCGCCGAATTTATACACTTATCCAGATATTGTCATCGTGTGCGGCGAACCGCAGATTGAGAAAAAGCACGGCGAAACTTTACTTAATCCGCTGGTGATAATTGAAGTTCTCTCGCCTTCGACCGAAAAATTCGACCGTGGCGAAAAGGCGCGGCTGTATCGTTTGATGCCGTCGCTCGAAGAATACGTTTTGATTTCGCAGGACGCGATGCACGTCGAGCATTTTGTTCGCCAGAAAAACGGCGGCTGGCTTTTGACGGAACTTTCGGACGCGGCGGACATTTTGGAATTGCCGACGATTGCCTGTCAGGTGAACTTGAGCGATATTTACGCAAAGATAGATTTTTCCGTCGAAAATAATTAAAAGATGATTGTCGGAACTGAATGGTTAATCGAAGCCTTTGACTGCGAAGCGGAAAAACTGCGCGAGATTGAAACTCTGCGCGAAGTTTTCCGCCGCGTTATCGAAGATTTAGGCTTGAAAACCATCGGCGCGGCGTTCTGGCATCAGTTTGCGGGCGAAAAAGGCGTTACGGGTTTAGTCGCCCTGACCGAATCGCATCTCGCCTGTCATACTTATCCCGAATATCGAACCGCGACATTTAATTTATATTGCTGTAAAACTCGTCCGACGTGGAATTGGGAACAGAATCTGAAAGAATTACTTGACGCAAAAGAAGTGAAAGTTACTAAAATCGAGCGCGGCAAAATCGAATCCAAAATCCAAAATCTAAAATCCAAAATCACCGGAGGTAAAGCGTGAGCGTTTTGCAAGCTAATTGCCCATCGTGCGCCGCGCCGATTGAGTTTAAGAACGGTTCGACCGTCGTTCTCGTCTGTCCGTTCTGCCGTTCGGCGGTGGCGCGAACCGATAAAAAACTCGAAGATTTGGGCAAAGTCGCCGACCTCGCCGAATCCGAATCGCCTTTGAAAATCGGTTTGAAAGGCGTTTGGAATAACAATCGTTTTGAATTAACGGGACGCGCCCAAAATCGCCACGAACTCGGCGGCGTTTGGGACGAATGGTATGCGACATTTTCAAACGGCTGGGTCGGCTGGCTCGCCGAAGCGCAGGGCAAATTTTATCTGACGTTTTATCAGCCGCTGAAGGAAAATTTGCCGCCGTTTGAAGCATTGCAACTCGGTCAAGCCGTTCCGCAGATAAAAAATAAAACGCCGCTGATGGTAACGGAAAAAGGCACGGCGACATCGGTTGCCGCCGACGGCGAAATTCCTTATAAATTAACGCCGAACGAGCGCAGCGATTACGCCGATTTATCCGGCGCGGGCAAGGCTTTCGGGACGATTGATTATTCGATGAATCCGCCGTGGGCGTTCGTCGGCGAACAGGTTTCGCTCGCCGACATCGGTTTGGCGGACGCAAAACCGGCGGAACGTGAAGCGCGGAAAGTCGCCGTCGGCGCGATGGGCTGTCCGAATTGCGGCGGCAGTCTCAAATTAAACGCGCCCGACAAAACCGAGCGCGTAACTTGTCCGTTCTGCAATTCGCTGCTCGATGTCAATCAAGGAAACTTAAAATTTTTACGCACACTCGCCAAAGTCGAAAATCCGTTCGTTTTGCCAATCGGCGCGGAAGGAACTTTTGCGGGCGACGTGAAACTTAAAATCATCGGTGCGGTCGTCCGCAGCGTTACCTTTGACGGCGTGCAGTATTTCTGGCACGAATATCTGCTTTACAACGCACCAATCGGTTTTCGCTGGCTCGTGCATTCCGACAATCATTGGAATTTCGTCGAGCCGATCAACGCGGCGGAAGTCGTCAATAACGGCACGACGGCGAGTTACAACGGCAGAAATTTCAAAATTTTTCAAGACGCGCCCGCGCGAGTCGAATACGTGCAGGGCGAATTTTACTGGCGCGTCGAAACGGGCGAAACCGTTCGCGCGGTTGATTTTGTCAACGCGCCGCTGATGCTTTCGCAGGAAATTTCCCACAACGAAATGAACTGGTCGGCGGGAATTTATCTGACCAGAGAAGAAGTTGAAAAATCGTTCGGCGTAACCGATTTGCCGAAACCGTGGTCGGTCGCGCCGAATCAGCCGTTCACGGGCGGATTTTATATCAAAGCCGGTTTTTTGATGCTCGGACTTCTCATCACCATCGCCATCGTGATGATTCCTCTGAGCGGTTTCAGTTCAACGCCTTTAAATCAGCAAATCGTTTTGCCGCCGACGGCGAACGCGCAAGCCGCGCAAACAGTTTTTTCACAGCCGTTTGAATTAAAAGGAAGTCGCAACGTGCGAATCACGGCGAACGCGCCGGTTGACAACGCTTTCGCCGATCTGGACGTTGATTTGATCAACGAGCAGAATAACGAAGTCGAATCGGTCAATATCCCGATTGAGTATTATCAAGGTTCTGACGGCGACGGTGCGTGGACGGAAGGTTCGCAAACGCAGGACGCGACGCTTTCATCGCTTCCGGCGGGCAAATACACTTTGCGCGTCGAAGGAACGTGGCAGAATTTCGGACAGCCGATGCCCGTTACGGTCAAAGTCGAACAAAACATCAATCGCGGCGTAAATTTCTGTTTCGCATTTTTCGCGCTGGCAATTTTGCCGATTTTCGGTTTGTTACGCAAATGGACGTTTGAAACGAAACGCTGGAAAGAAAGTATGTTCGGCGGTTCGGAGTCAAGCGATTCAGAGGAGTAGAGAGTAAAGAGTGGAGAGTCATTGTATTTTGACCAGCGACTCTCCACTCTTTACTCTCTACTCTCCACTAAAAATTATGTTCAGAACACTTTTTTTAATTTTCGGCATCGGCGTAATTTTGATTTACGCTTCGGCATCGTGGTTCGGCTGGGAGTTTGCCAATTCGGGCAGCAATTCGCGGCTCGGCATACCTTTTATTTACGGCGGTTTTCGTGGAGGAAAATAAATGTTGAATTCAATCTTAAAATTTAACGGGCTGGCGTTCATCGTCAAGTTCGATGCGCTGCTCGAAGTTTTGGTCACGACGCTGATTTTTGTCTTTATCGGCATCGTTTTTTTCGCCGTCGCCTACGGCATTCTCAGTCGAATGTTTTCGATAAAAAAGGAAATCGAAGAAGACCACAACACCGCGCTCGGCATCGTCATCGGCTCGATTATGATTGGCATTGCGATTATTATCGCAGCGGCAATTCAGGGATGAAGGATGAGGGATGAAGGATGAATAAACCGTGAATAATCGGTTGCTTTCTGTTTCATCCCGCATCCTTCATCCTTCATCCTTCTATGAACAAACGAGTTCCGCTTCTTTTTCTCAACGTCATCATCATCGCCACCTGCGGTTTGATTTACGAACTGCTCGCCGGAACGCTCGCCAGCTACGTTCTCGGCGATTCGGTTACGCAATTTTCGCTGATCATCGGCATTTATCTTTCGGCGATGGGCGTTGGTTCGTGGCTTTCGGGTTTTTTAGATAACAATCTCGCCAAACGCTTCGTCGAAATCGAACTCGCCGTCGCCGTCATCGGCGGATTTTCCGCGCCGCTGCTTTTTCTCACCTTCGCCAGCGTTTCCTATTTCAACATTATTTTGTATGGGATGGTTTTCAGCATCGGCACGCTCGTCGGTTTGGAAATTCCGCTGCTGATGCGGATTTTGAAAGACGAACTCGATTTCAAAAAACTCGTCGCGCGGGTTTTGGCACTCGATTATGCCGGAGCATTAGTCGCATCGCTGCTGTTTCCGATTTTTCTCGTGCCGAAGTTGGGTTTGACGCGCACCAGTCTGGTTTTCGGAATATTAAACGCCGGAGCCGGAATTTGGGGAACGTGGCTGCTGGAAAATTTAATCAAAAAACGCGACGCAAACATTTTGCGAATCAAAGGTTTTATCATCATCGTTCTGCTCGTCATCGCCTTTATCAAAGCCGACGCGCTGACTTCTTTAGCCGAAGACGCGCTTTTTGTGGACAACATCATTTACGCGAAAAGTTCGTCGTATCAGCGCATCGTCGTCACGAAAGGAAAGGTCGGCTACGCGCTTTTTTTGAACGGCAACCTGCAATTTAATTCCTTCGATGAATATCGTTATCACGAAGCGTTAGTGCATCCGGCGTTTGCCGCGCAGGGCGCAAATCCGAAACGAATTTTAGTTCTCGGCGGCGGCGACGGCTTGGCTTTACGCGAGATTTTGAAATATCCGTCAGTTGAGAATATCACGCTCGTTGACCTCGACCCGGAAATGACAAAAGTCTCGAAATCCGTTCCGGCGTTGGGCGAATTAAACAAACATTCGTTCGATAATCCGAAAGTTACGGTCGTCAATGCCGACGCTTTCGTCTGGCTCGATAATAACGAAACCGAGCCTTTTGATATGGCAATTATTGATTTTCCCGACCCGAACAATTTCGCGCTCGGCAAACTCTACACGACGCGATTTTACAATCTTTTGAAAGCGAAACTGAAACCCGACGCGGTAATCGTGATCCAATGCACCTCGCCGCTGATGGCGCGAAACTCGTATTGGTGCATCATCAAAACGCTCGAAGCCGCCGGTTTCTCCGTCAAACCTTTTCAAACGACCGTTCCATCGTTCGGAATTTGGGGCTTCGCGCTGGCGAAAATGCAGCCGTTTGAAACGCCGAAAAAACTGCCCGAAAACATCGAATTGAAATTCTTAAACGAACAAACTTTCGCTTCGATGTTCGAGTTTTCGGCTGATACGTCTTTGCCGAATGAGGCAATCGAAATCAATCGGCTTGATAATCAAGCACTCGTGCGATATTACGAAGCCGAATGGCGGAGATTCGAGTAAGTTGTTGTAAAATTTATTTGAAAAGGAGAAGAATTTATGCAAACCGCCGAAGAAATTTACCAGCAATACATCAAACCTTTGCCGAATAACGAGAAACTGCGGCTGATTGCCAAAGTTTCGAGCGATTTAGCCGAAAACGAAACTGAAAAACCGAAACGCAGTCTGCTCGAACTCGAAGGTTTAGGGAAAGAAATTTGGGAAGGGATTGACGCGCAGGAATATGTCAATGAATTAAGAAATGAATGGGAGCATCGCCCGTAATGAAACTAGACGACGCTCTGCAAAATGTTATTTTTTTAGGTCTCGATACTTCGCCGTTCATTTATTTTGTCGAACAAAATCCGCTTTATGTTGATGTGATGCGCGAAGTTTTCAAACGCATCACAAACGACGATTTTCAATCGTGCAGTTCGGTCATTACGCTCACCGAAGTTTTAGTGCAGCCGCTTCGCCGAAATAATCAGTCGTTAGCCGATGAATACCGCGATTTACTTTTCAACGGAGAAAATTTTCGACTTTTTTCTTTAACTGCTTCAATCGCCGAAACCGCCGCCGAACTTCGCGCCAAATACAATCTGCGAACGCCCGACGCTTTGCAAATGGCGACTGCTTTAGAAAACGGTTGCGATGCTTTTTTGTGTAACGACAACGGCTTGAAGCGAGTTACGGAGTTAAGAATTTTAATTTTGAATGAACTCACGCCTTCGTAAAATGAATTTCACCCGCCGCGAAATTTTAACCGCTTTTCTCGGAATGCCGTTTGCGCTTTCGGCGTGTCAATCAAATTCTACAAATACCACAATCGAAGGCGAAATTGTCGGTGCAAACGTCAATGTCGGGCATATTCTGCGCGAAAATCGTTCTCCTGAAGTTCCTGCAAACAATTGGGAAAGCGTGAAAGTCGCCATCATCGGCGGCGGCGCGGCGGGTTTGAGCGCGGCTTGGAAATTTCAGAAAGCAAATTTTAACGATTTTGTGCTTTTGGAATTAGAATCTAAAATCGGCGGCACGGCGCAGAGCGGAACTTCAAACATCGTTTCTTATCCGTGGGGCGCACATTATTTGCCCGTTCCGTTTCAGGAAAACACCGAATTGATTGCGCTGCTTGATGAAATGAGTTTGACCGAAGGCAGAAACGGAGATGGGGAAATCATCGTCAAAGAACAGTTTCTCTGCCGCGAACCGGAAGAGCGAGTTTTCTATAAAGGTCGCTGGTATGAAGGTTTATATTTAAATGTCGGCGCGAATGAGGACGACAAAAATCAATTAAAAGCATTTCAAACAGAGATTGATTTTTGGGTGAATTGGCGCGACGGACGCGGCAGACGAGCTTTCACTTTGCCGGTAGCGAATTGTTCAAACGATGCGGAAGCCGTCGCGCTCGATAAAATTTCGTTCGGCGATTGGATGAGAAATAAAGGTTTTACGTCCGAGCGTCTGTTTTGGTATGGCGATTACGCGACGCGCGACGATTACGGCTTGAAACTCGACCAAACTTCGGCGTGGGCAGGACTTTTTTATTTCTGTTCGCGGGTCCGAAAAAGCGGCGAAGAATCGCAAGCCTTTATCACTTTTCCCGAAGGCAACGGCAGATTTGTAAATTTCTTGCACGATAAAATCAAAGACAAAACACGGCTCAAAACAATCGCGCTCGAAATCATTCCGAACGAAAAGGGCGTTGACGTAATTTATCTGAACACGGAAACAAACGAAATTCGCGGCATTCACGCTGACAAAGCAATCTTCGCCGCGCCGATTTTTACGGCGAAATATCTGATTCGTGATTTCAAAACGAATCCGCCCGAATTTTTGTCAGAATTTGAACATAATGCTTGGTTTGTGGCGAATTTGTTTCTCAAAGACCGCCCGAAGAATCGTTTTCCGAAAGATTTTCCGCTGGCGTGGGATAATGTTTTATACGAAAGTCCGTCGCTCGGATACGTCAATTCGACGCATCAGAAAGGCATTGATTACGGCGCGGCGGTTTTCACCTATTATTATCCGATGTGCGCGGAAGAAAACGCCCGCGCCAAACTTTTCGCGCTCGATTTTCAGGAATTAGCCGACATCGTTTTGACCGATTTAGCGCGGGCGCATCCGAACATTCGGGAATTGACCGAAAAGATTGACGTGATGCGCTGGGGACACGCGATGATTTCGCCGCGCACGAATTTTCTCTGGAACGGCGCACGCGAACAGGCACAGAAACCGTTCAGAAACGTCCATTTCGCGCATTCCGATTTAAGCGGCATCGCGCTTTTTGAAGAAGCGTTTTATCACGGCGTGAGAGTGGCAAATGAGATTTTACCAAGATGAAGGCTTGCCGATTGATTTTCCTTTTTTTGTAATGAACGGGTCGGCAAATTGATGTTTCGTATAATTGTTGCTTGAAATATCGAAGTGTCTTGAAACCAAATTGGCGAGTTCTTTGTTGTGGCGTTTGTAAGGCATCATAAAAACGACTTCCTTTTTTGGGAAAAGATTTTGGGCGGTTTTAACGGCGGGAACGATGTCCGTGTCGCCCGTTACCAAAACGATTGTGTCGCATTTGTCGAGAAAAAGAAGTTCGAGCATTCTGGTTGCGATTGCGACATCGGTTTCCTTTTCTTCGCGGCGGTTGAAAGTTTGACTGCATTTGTGGCAGAAAGTCGGATTCTTTTTGAAGCGGTGAAGTTCGACCGTTATGCCCGAATCTTCCAAACATCGAATATAAGTTTTATGACGAACGGTAACATCCGGCTTTCGCGTTTCCAGATGTTTGGCGAGCGCGGAGAAGTAATAAATTTCGGACATTTGCGCCGTCGTATCAATCAAATGCAGATACGATTGGCACATCGAACGAATGTCGAGCCAGCGCGTTCTGTTCCCGCCTAATCCCAAATCGTGGCTGGCTGTTTTGACCGAATGATATAAATTGAAACCGTCAATGAGAAATGCTGTGCGAATCATTATTAAGAGTATAAAATAAAAATCCCCGCAATCGTAACTGCGGGGGGACTGAGGAACTTTCGCCCGCTCAGTGTTGATTTATATCGCTATCATACAATATCAAAGATAGCTGTGCAACAATGTGGCTCCATTGAAGCGTTACAAAAATGCAAGAAGTTATTCCAAATAAAAGATGGCTTTTCTCCCGAAAAATTGATTTGTCGGTTTTTCTCGGCAGCGCGGTTTTGTCGCTTTTGCTTCTCGCACTTGGCTGGCAGTTTGGAATCGTTCACGACGAATCGCCCGATTGGACATGGATTTCGGCGGTTTTGCTGATTGATGTCGCGCACGTTTGGTCAACTTCGTTCAGAGTTTATTTCGATGCGGCGGAATTTAAGCGGCGTGTCTGGCTTTACACACTCGTTCCCGTGTTCGGTTATGCGGTTGGCGTGGCACTTTATTCGGAAGGCGAACTCACGTTTTGGAAGGCGTTGGCGTTGCTCGCGGTTTTTCATTTTGTGCGGCAGCAATACGGCTGGGTGAATCTTTATCGCGCTAAACTTAGAGAAACCAGTAATTTAACTTGGTGGATTGATGCGATTGCGATTTATCTGGCGACGATTTACCCGCTGGCGTTTTGGATGACGAGTCTGCCGCGAAATTTCGATTGGTTTGTGCCGAACGACTTTTTTACTTTGCCGCAAATCGTCGAAAAAATTCTGTTTCCGCTTTACGTATTGTCGCTCGCCGTTTATTTCGGCAAATCGTTTTATCTTTATTTTACTGAAGGTTTTCTAAATATCGGCAAAGATATTATCGTTGCCACGACCGCCGTTTGCTGGTATGTCGGCATCGTCGCGCTCAATTCCGATTACGCTTTTACGGTGACGAATGTAATAATTCACGGCGTTCCGTATTTCGCTTTGATTTATTTCTACGCGAAATCCAGACGCGAAACTGCCGGAAAATTTTATCGGTCGCTGTCGTCGAATTGGCTGATTTTTCTCGCCACGTTATGGGCTTTGGCGTATATCGAAGAACTTTTCTGGCAGCGCGGCGTGTGGCACGAAAAGAATTGGGTTTTCGGCGGCAGTTGGGATTTGGAAAGTTGGAAAACGTATCTCGTGCCGTTGCTCGCCGTGCCGCAACTGACGCATTATATTCTCGACGGCTTCATCTGGAAGCGAAAAAATAATGAAAATTTTCGGCTTCTCGGTTAGAATAAATCCTATGAATAAAGACGACGGAAAAGTTAAAAGAATTTGGCGATGCGCTTTGTTGTTCCCGGTTTTATTATCTTTATTAACCGCTTGCGGGAAAAGCGAAAGTTCGGAAAGTTTCGACACGCTGTTTTTCTCCGACGACACGACCGCCGCCGCCGAACTCGTCGCCGATGCCAACGAAGACCTCAATAAAATCAAGATAATGTATAAGAAAAATGAAGATCAACTGGAAGACCTCAAAACTGCGGTGGGCGATAAAGACATCGAAAAAGTCAAGAAAATAACCGACGACCTCGTTTTCATCATTAACGACGGAATAACTTTGGGCGAAAGCGCGTTAGGGAAAATTGAAAAAGCCGAAGCGATGAATGTCAACTCCGATTTTAAGGACTATCTGAATTTGAAAGCGCAAAGTTTGCAGAAACAACTGGACGCATTCGAGCATCGGCGGCAAGCCGCACGACTCCTGCGCGACAGTTTCGGGACCAACAATCCGGCGGCGATTGAAAAGGCGAAGGGTGCGTTTAAGGAACAGGAAGAAAACGCTCAGAAAACGCTCGTCGTCGCGCAGGAATACAGCAAAAAAGCCAACGATTTGGCGAAGGAAGCTTCAAAGAGACCCGCTAATTGAAACAATTTACAAAGTATAAATCATCGGAAGCGACGGAAGAAATTAACAGGGATAAAGAGGATAAACCGGGATTTTTAAAACCCTTGTTTTTATCCCTGTCAATTTCTTCCGTTTGATCTATGAAAAGATCTTTTAATTATCGGGAATCGGAGTCGGCGCGT
>JAJAYR010000505.1 GCA_026786155.1 Pyrinomonadaceae bacterium | reverse complement strand
CGCCGTCGGTGCTTGACCGGCTGCTCGACTTTGAACCGAAATCGTCGCAGGAAGCCCCGAAGTCCCGTTCAAAATCGCTGCGCGAACTGAAACAATCGGTGCGGCGTGATTTGGAATGGCTTCTCAATACCCGCTGTTACCCGGAAGATGTTGACGAAAAACTCGAAGAAGTTTTGAAATCGGTGGTTTTTTTCGGTTTGCCGGATTTTACCGGCGTGAGCGCGAAAAGTCACGTCGAGCAGAAGCGTCTGACGCTGGCTTTGGAAACCGCCATCAAGTATTTCGAGCCGCGCTTTATAGATTTGAAGGTCAGGCTCGAACCTGTCAGCAATATAGACCGAACTCTGCGGTTTCGGATAGAGGCGAATCTCGACATTGACCCGGCACCCGAACCAGTCGTTTTCGATACGGTTTTGCAGCTCGGCAGCGGCGGATTTGCCGTTAAGGAAAAATAAACTTTCAACCGATTGTTAAATGGCTGAGTCGGCTATTCAACAGCCGCTTTTTTTATCTGCAAAATTGATTTATAATCAACGCTCTCAATAAATTACTTTACTAAAATGAAAAATGCGCGATGAACTTTTAGGATACTACGAGCGAGAACTTATTTTCCTGCGCCGGATGGGAGCGGAGTTTGCCCGCAAATATCCGAAGATTGCGGCGCGTCTGCTGCTCGAAGAGGAAAAAGTCGAAGACCCGCACGTCGAGCGGATGATTGAAGCGTTCGCTTTTTTGAGCGGGCGCGTGTCCTTGAAGCTCGACGACGAACTGCCGGAAATCACCGAATCTTTTATCAATGTTCTTTACCCGCATTATCTCGCGCCGATTCCTTCGATGGCGATTGCCCAGTTCACTTTCGGCACGCCGAACGATAAATTAACGGCGGTTCAAAAGCTCGAAAAAGGAGCGCGACTTTATTCGCGCCCGGTGGACGGAACGCCGTGTCGTTTTCAGACGAATTACGATGTCCAGCTCGTTCCCATCGAACTCGAATCCGCCGCGCTCGAATCGAACGCGCCGAAGGACGCTCGCGGAAAATACGCCGACAGTTATATTCGTCTGAGTATGCGCTGCTACGGCAACTCGAATCTGTCCGAATTTAAAATGGGCGATTCGGACAAACCGCCGGAGTTTTTGCGCTTCTACTTAAACGGCGACCCGCAACTCGTTTTTCCGCTTTACGAAATGATTTTCAATCAGGCGACGGCGGTCGAGTTTCGTCCGAAAGACACGCCAATCGGCAATAAAACTTTGATGACCTTCGCTAACATTCAGCTTAGAATGCCCGACCCGATTGTGTTGCCCGCGAGCAACATCAAACAGGTCGGCTTCGGCGAAGACGAAGGAATTCTGCCCTACACGAAGCGTTCGTTTTCGGGCTATCGGCTGTTGACCGAGTATTTCGCGTTTCCTTATAAATTTTTGTTTTTCGATATTTATGGACTCGACCAGGCGGTTATTCAAAAATTCAGCAGTCATTTCGACATTCTGATTCACTTGAAAGACGTTACGCCGCCGCGTGCGCCGATTACGGCGGAGACTTTTCGGATGGGCTGCACGCCGATTGTCAATTTGTTTTCGCGGCTGGCTGACCCGATTTACCTTTCCCAGCAGAAATACGAATACCACATCGTGCCGGACGTTCACCGGCAGATGACGACCGAAATTTATTCGATTGACGAAGTTATCACGACCGATCCGCGCACGAACACATCGCGCGAATTTTCGCCGTTTTATTCCTTAAGACACGCTTACGGCGAACAGATGGAAAAGGCGTTTTGGTATGCCAATCGCCGCCCATCGCAGCGACCGGACGACGACGGAACGGAGATTTATATGTCAATGGTTGATATGAATTTCAATCCGCGCGTGCCGTCTGCCGAAGTCATCAATGTCAAAACGACCTGCACCAATCGGGATTTACCGGCGAAACTTCCCTTCGGCGGACGCGAGGGCGATTTTGAAGTCGAAGGCACGGCTCTGCTTTCGCGCGTTCATTGCCTAACGAAACCGACGGAAACGATTCGCCCGCCGCAGCGTCGTTCCCTGCAATGGCGTTTGATTTCGCATCTGAATTTAAATTATTTATCGCTCGTCGGCGAAAACGGCACGCCCGAAGCGTTGCAGGAAATTTTGCAGCTTTACAATTTCGACGACTCGAATGTAACGCGCAAACAGATTTTGGGCATCACCGATATTTCCAGCCGCAAAGTCGTCCGGCAAATCGGCGGACACATCGGCGCAGGTTTTGTGCGCGGACTGGAAACGACTTTGACTTTTGACGAAACGGAATTCGTCGGCAGCGGAATGTTTCTGTTCGCCTGCGTTCTGGAAAGATTTTTCGGGCTTTACGCTTCGCTGAACTCCTTTAATCAACTGGTTCTAAGAACCGTTCAGCGCGAAGAAATCGTCAAACGCTTTCCGCCGCGCACGGGCGAACAAGTTTTACTTTGATTTATTTTTACCACAGAGACACAGAGGCACAGAGTTTTTTTAAATTTTAACCTTTGAAAAAATTCTCCGAAAATTCTTCTTTCTCTGTGCCTCTGTGTCTCTGTGGTAAAAAATTTTTATGAGCCGAAAACCCCTTAATCAAGAACTTTTCGATGAGCCGTATCAGTTTGAGTTTTTTCAAGCCGTGCGGCTGCTCGAAAAGATCTTTCCCGAACAACGCGCCGTCGGACGCGAGGCTTCGATTACGCCCGAAATCGTCCGTTTTCGCTCACGTCTCGCGCTCGATTTCCCCGCCAGCGAAGTCCACGAATTAAAAGAAACCAGCGACGAAAGGTTCGACGAACAGCATCTGGAAATGTTCATCAATTTTATGGGAATGATTGGCGT
>JAJAYR010000504.1 GCA_026786155.1 Pyrinomonadaceae bacterium | reverse complement strand
GCAATTCGGTGAAACCACCGATTTTCCGCTCGGCGCGTTCGGTCAATACTAAAAGACGGTTAATTCAACTTTAAGCCTTATCATTTGGTAAAGCTGCAAACAAAAAAAGTCGGCGAAGCAATTTCGCCGACTTTTTTTTGCATTGTTCGATTTCAATTTTTTGAAAATTCGTAAGCCACATTGACATTTAAAACGCCGTTGGCAATTTCCGACCGAACACCCGTCGCCTTCATCCGCAAAGAACCGTTGGCGTTTTGAACCGGCACCAGGAAGGAAAGTTTATCAATTTGGAGAATCTCGACCGGATTGATTTTTTTGTCAATCGAACTTTGCACGAGACTTGATAAAACGCCGCTCGCCAGGTTGGTTACGCCGCCGAGATTAACGCTCAGAACGCGCACGCGCCCGACGAGTTTGCGGCTTTGCCGGTCGTATTCGAGGTCAATGTTGGTTTCCGCGTAACCTTGAAAATCAAGGCAGCCGATGAGCGGCGGATTGTATGAACCCGCAAAAGCAATTGGCGCGTAAATCTTCCCGTCACGGAATCTGACCGCCGTTTTTACGCCGCCGGTTTCGCGCAGCAGGCGAATTGATTCATTGCAATTTGGGTTTTTGGATTTTGGTTTTTGGTTTTTGGCAAAATCATTTCGTAAAGCCGACGACTCTCCACTCTCCACTCTCCACTCTCGACTCTCGACCGCCAAAGGAAATTCCGGCGCGTCGAAGTTTTTGAAAATCGCGTCGAGCAGCGCGTCGAAAAACTGTTCGTTGAGCGAAACAGTAACTTCCGCCGTCTGCGCCTTTGCCAGCGAAACACTAATCAAAACCGCCAATATCAAACTCAAAACTTTTTTCGTCATCTTTTCATTCCTCGTTCTTAAAGAAATCTTCGGGCAGCGATTCGCCATACATTCGTTGGTAATAAAGTTTTTTGATTTCACGTTCCGGCAAATTCTTTGGTAAAGATGCGAGAATCAATTCACGCGCCGCCATAAACATTTCGCCCGCCAATTCGATACGTTTATTCGCGCCGAGTTTCATCATCATTTCAAATTGCATTTTTTCCATTTCAGGCGAAGTATCATTCATTCGGTTTGCTCCGTTCGGCACTCTTCAAACAAGTCAAAAACACCTAATTTTTGCGTCCATTCAGCGACGTAATCAACTTCAATTCCCGATTGTATCAAGTTTCTCACATCGGTCATTTGTTTTTCGGAACGGCTGTCTTTTGCCCACCAAAGTTTCGAGATAATCAAATCTTCTTTGGTTATTATCCAAATTTCTCTGCCGTAAAAATCCGTTCTCCGGCGGTTTTGGAAAGCCGTTTCTTGAAAGTCAGAAGTTTTTTTAATCACGCAGTCAATTTTAAAAGCCGTTTCCTGATGAATAATATTGAACATTCTTTTACTTGATATGGCGCGGCTGACGGCGTTGTGCGGAACATAATAATCAGGCTCGAAGGCTTCAATAATTTTTTTCGCATCTTCCGAATGAAGTTCTAAAACCACATCAACATCAGCCGTGAACCGGTAAACGGAATAAGCCATCATCGCCATCGAACCCGTCAGCATATAAGCTAAATCGAGTTTTTCGACTCTTTCGGCGAAATCGTGCAAAATTCTAATCGGCAGTAAATTCTTTGTTTCCATTTCACAAACCGCTCCTGACAATATCGTGTAATCGCAGCAAGCCGACGCATTTTTCGTTTTCAACGACGGGCAGCACGGAAATCTGCGACGGGCGATTTTCCATTATTTTCAAAGCGTCGAAGGCGAGCATTGACGGCGCGGCGACGGTCGGAGTTGCCGTCATCATTTGTTCGGCGATTAAACTCGAAAAGTTTTCCGGCGCGGTTTTTTCCATCGTTCGCCGCAAATCGCCGTCAGTAATAATGCCGATGAGATTTTCCGTTTCGTCCACGACGTTGACCGCGCCGAGCGAGAATTTGGAAATCGCTTTGACGACTGCCAGCCAGTTTTCGCGCGGACTGATATTCGGGCTTTTGTGCATTAAATCGGCAACTTTCAAAGTCAGACGCTTGCCCAAACGTCCCGCCGGATGATTGGCGGCGAAATCTTCGGCGGTCAGGTTTTTCGCCGTCATCAAAGCCATCGCCAGCGCGTCGCCAATGGCGAGCGCGACCGTCGTCGAGCAAGTCGGCGCGAGATTCAGCGGACACGCTTCCTTATCAACCGACGAATCGAGAAAAACGTCGGACTGCCGCGCCAGCGTCGAATCGGGATTGCCGACAATTGAAATCAGACAAATTGTTCGCGCTTTTAACGCGGGCAAAAGTGATAAAATTTCGTCGGTTTCGCCGGAATTGGAAAGCGCGACGGCGACATCGCCTTTTTGGATAATGCCCAAACCGCCGTGCAGCGCGTCCGACGGGTGAAGGAAAACGGCGATTGTTCCGGTGCTGGTCAGAGTCTGCGCGATTTTCTGCGCGATCACGCCCGATTTGCCGATGCCGAGAACGATGATTTTACCTTCACAGCGTTCGAGAATTTCGATTGTTTTTTCGACGACCGATTTTTCCAAACGCTCCGCCGCCTGTTCAATCGCGGCGGCTTCGAGTTTTAGCAGTTCGACGACTTTTTCAAAACTATTATTCACAATAAGATTTTTGGTGTCTCATAAGAAAAACGATTCGGAATAGATGAGAGATGAAAGATGAGAGATGAGAGCTAAAATCTATCAGTTATCATCTTTCATCTCTCATCTATTCCGAAGTAAAGTTCTGCGGAAACACGCACGAAGTTACTGTGTATTCTGAAACTTTGCGTGTTTCTGCATTTATTATTTAAAACTGCGCGGAACTTTCGCGTCGGTCAAGATAAGGAAATCGCCCAAATTTTCGTGTTTTGCCCGGTCGAATTTTGTAAAGTCATCTTCGGAGCGCATCGTCACGACGGTAATTTTCGCGTTCGGATTGAGTTTCAAAAACTGTTCGGCGGTTCCCAAACGATTTTCCGTGTGAAAACTTCCATTCAGATGCACGACGAGCGCGTTTTTTTCCTTTTTCAGCCGCTCGGAAATTGAAAAAGCCATCGTCGCGTCCCAGAGTGCCTGCGCTTCCAGAATTTTCGACGGCGCGTTCGTTTCGCTTTTCAAATTTCCCATCAAGGCATTGAATTTTTTCGCGTATTCGGCGGACGGCGCGGCGTATGGCAGCGGCGCGAGCCAACTTTTAGCGTCCGTCGAAAGTTGGTTTAACGAATCGCGCCCGTTGCGCGAAACCATATTGACGTAACGACGCGGCGCGTTCGCGGCAATCACCGGCAAGCTGTTTTGTTTGGCGAATTCCATCAGCGGACGATAATCGGTTTGATAGTTATTCCACGGTCGGCTGTCGTCGAGAAACTTTTTCTCGGTGATTAAATCCTTCAGATATTCGTCAACCACCGTCTGCACGTCGCGCTCGAACATCTCCATCGAAAGTGTAACCTTTCGATTTTTAGCGTAATTTTCAAAAGCCTTTTTAAAAATTTCGGCTTGCAGAAAATGCGCCGTCGCGTCGTCGTGGTTTTCGCCCAAGAAAACGACATCGGATTTCCCGATTGTCTCGATAATTTGCTGAAGGCTCGCCGCATTGCCTTTCGCATCATAAACGCGAAAGTTTTCATCGTTGATTTGTGCCGAAGCGGTAAAATTCATCAAGTTAATAAATATTAAAATCAGTATAAGTTTAAGCATAAAATTATCACAGAGAGTCGGATGACTTCGATTGACGATTATATTATTTGTCTCGAATAAAGACGAATGAAAAAAATTATGTTTGATAATAGAACAAACCATAGATTTTTTTCTCGAACGAATTTTCAACCAAGTTCAATTATTTACAGCATTTATCTGATTTTCGTTTAAATGGCACGTTCATTGCTTAATGACGGGCATAGCTTTTTAAGCTAAATAAAATCGAAATAGAGGGAAAGGAGATTTAATATATGAGTGATGGAACAGCAAAAGAAGAAATGGGCGGCTTGAAAGACCGCGTTGTCGGAAACGTCAAAGATGCCTACGGCGCAGTAACGGGTAACACGGCTACTGAGCGTGAAGGTGAAGCGCAAAACGCGATGGGCAATGCCAGACAAGAAAACAACGATGTCGTCGGGTCAAATACTTCAACGTCGGCGACCGGAGAAAATCGAGTTTTAACCGGGATGTTCAAAGACCGTGAAAGTGCTGAAAGTGCTTACAACTCGGCTATCAACCGTGGTTACACGAAAGACGACGTGAACGTAATGATGTCCGACCAAACCCGTGATTCGTGGTTCAGCGGTGATAATGCCGATTCTGAACTGGGCAGCAAAGCCTTGGAAGGCGCGGGCGCGGGTTCGGCAATCGGCGGAACACTCGGCGCAATTATCGCCGGAATCGCGGCTATCGGAACGAGCGTTCTGCTTCCGGGTGTCGGCTTAATCGTCGCCGGACCTTTGGCGGCGGCTTTGGCGGGCGCAGGCGCGGGCGGTTTGACCGGCGGTTTGGTCGGAGCGTTAATCGGTTCGGGAATTCCTGAAGACCGTGCAATTGCATATGAAGAAGGCATCAAAAACGGCGGAATGGTCGTCGGTGTCAATCCGCGCAACAACGAAGATGCCGATTACTTTGAAAACGAATGGCGCAACAATCGCGGCGAACATATCTACCGCTAAACAGACTTAGACAATTCATTGATAACTCCTAAAAGCAAAAAACTCCGCTCAGTTG
>JAJAYR010000503.1 GCA_026786155.1 Pyrinomonadaceae bacterium | reverse complement strand
GGATGAGGCGCAGCCTCATCGGTTATTATCGTTTAACGGAAAGGCACAGTCTTTCCGCACATCAGGCGGCACAGCCGCAAATTCAAATTTGAATTACTTAATTTCCAATTCACCCATTTCTTCGAGTTGCCAGCCGCCGTCCACGCGCCGCACGGTTGTCGGCGATTTTATCCAAACCGCGCCGCCCGACGGGTTTTCGCAGGCGTAATAATTTTGATAATAAGTCAGATAATCGCCCTTGGTGCTAAAGCGAGCGACGTTCGGCACAGCATACAACAAATCGTTTGCCAGCCCGTTGTCTTTAACAATCAGAAATTCATCGCCCTTGTTCGCGTCCTGCACGAGTTTGTTCGTGTAATGGTCAACCGCCGCCGTCAGCGCGTTCGAGCGATTTTTGTTCAAATAATCTTCCGCCGCAACGGGAAATTGCGGTTCGGGTTTGAAAATCGGCGGCTCGTTGAAAGTTTGCGGCTGAAAATTTTGACCGCCTCTTTCCGTCGCTTGTCTTTGGAGCGATTGAATCGCGGTTTGAAATTGGGTTAGCTGACCGCTTTGTAATTTGGCGGTTTTTTCTAATTGCTCGATTCGATGATTGAGTTCCTGTGACCTTTTCTCCGCCATTCTGTAACCGTGTTTGTTGGTTTCACGTTCTTGATTAATTCTGCCGTTCAAAATGCGATATGTCAGACCGATAGAAACCAATCCTGCTAATCCGGCAAAGCCGAGCAGCAACCAAGTAATCCAACTTAAATTATTTTTTGGCGAATCGGCAATTCCCGATTTAGATAATTGACCTTCGATTTCTTTCAATTCCTGCTCCGCTTTCGTCAAACTATCTTTCATTCTATTTGCCTGTTCGTCAGCAGTCTTGGCAATCTGTCGCTGCTCGACAGTTTTTGGAGCTTCTTTAGAATTGTTAGGATCTTTCTTAGCGTCGAGAGTCTCTTTCTTCATCTGCTCATACTTGTTTTTCTCAGTTTCAGCATTTTTTTGCTGTTGTCCTAAATCTGATTTTAGTTTGCTGATTTCCTGTTGCTTCTCACGTCGCTGATTTTCCAGTTGTTCGGGATTGTTTTTTGTTTCCGATTCACTTGAATTTCCAAGATTGAATAAGTTTGAAATTGAAGAGCAACCGCTAAACTGAACCGCCAAGCACAAGACTAAAAGGCACAACAGTATCTTGGAAAGAATCGTTGATTTTGTCGCTGAAAGCGACGAATATAATAGCGCCGGGTGAAACCCGACGGACGATGCCGCCGCGCCGCGCCGTCCCTGAAAGGGACGAACCGCGCCGATGCCGTTCGACGCTTTCAGCGTCGGAAAATGCTTTTCCCGTTCACGTCGGGTTTCACCCGACGCTATTATATTTGTCCGCTTCGCGGACTTTTCAAAAACGCCGACCGCATCAAAAATTTTTGACAATCTCATTCTTCCAATCCTCACTTTTTGTCGTTATACAAATTGCCGTTGGCAGCCGCCAGCACGTCGAGAAAATCGCGGTGCGCGTTTGCCGGATAAAGAACTCTGGAGAGGAAATAATTAAACGGCGCGGAACTGGTTTTTTCGCCGTCGCCGCTCGCTACGACGAGTTTTCCGCCTTCGACGCTCATCTGCGTGACGCAGCCGATTAGTTCGCCGTTCATTTGCTGCCATTGGTCGGCGGGCAGATTGTCCTGACCGAGTTGGCTCGTGTTGCCCAAGCCGGTAAAGACCGCGGGGTTTTCGTCAATCGGGCGATTTAATTCTTCGGGATGAGCGAATTTCGCGCTGTTGATTTGGCGCATATTGCCGAAAATTCCGGTGAAGGCGGAAAAACTCCAACGCTCGTTCCAGCGAATCGTATGCGGCGCGGCGTTGTTTATTTCCAGATTTTCGATGTTGATTCCGGCATAAGGTTCGGTGTTGGTCGGCGCGGCATCGCTTTCGACGGCTTCGAGTGCGCCGAGCGCGACGCTGTTTTTCGCTTCGCTCAAATTGCGCTCGTTCAAAAGCGCAACGCCGCTCAGATAGATTTTTTCCAAATACGGTTTTTCCTCTTCGGTCGCATTTTCCATCAAGTTCTTTTTCAAAAGCTGCAAAATGTCATTGGCTTCCGATTGCAAAAGCGTGGACGAGCGTTTCCATTCGGCAAAAAGGAGCAAGCCCCAGCCGTTGCCGCCCAAAACGAGTTTGATGCCGTTCGAGAGCGTCAATTTATGCGCGACCGCCGCCGCGCACGCCTGCAATAAAGCGTAGCCGAGCAGATGCGAGAAAAACAATTGGCTGCGGTAACGCTGAAAAGATTTCGCACCCATTCCTTTTTGGATAATCGCTTCTTCGCGCTCGCGGAAAGTGCGGTCGTCGAGTTCGTTAATTTGCACCGAATAAAGTGCGCCGAGCGGCAGATTTAATTGCAGATTTTTCGGGTCTTGTCCGAGAAGCTGTTTCAGATGTTCGCGGAATTTCGCGCTTCCGGCGAGTTCGGGTTCGTCCAGAGTTTTGCGGGCAATATTAAAAAAACTGCGTCCGGCGACTTTCAGACTGTCGAGAACCAGAAATTGATTTTCGTGCCGAATCGCCACATCCGCCGTGCCGCCGCCGATGTCCACGAAAACTTCCAAAAGTCCGCGCACGCCGCCCTGCCGCAGAGATTTGGCAATCGCCGTGCTTTCGTCCATCGGCAGATACTCGAACGTGCCTTCGAGATGCCGTTCTTCGCCGTAACAAAAATGACGAATTTGCCGCACCGCGTCCTGCGCTCTGTCGTGATACGTCGTGCCGTAATCTTCGGAAAAAGCCAGCGGATAAGTGAAAACGTATTTATTCAGCTTCGCTTTTTGATTAAAAAAAACTTCGGCGTGAGCGTAATACAAAACGGTTTGCAAAAAGAGCGAACGCCACGGAGTTCGCTGGTCGGAACTCCATTTTAAATTATCGTGAATGCGCCATTCCGCGTCGAAAACATTCGCTATCAGACGTTCGCTCATTCTTTTGTGCAGACACGGAATGTCGGTTTTAAAAAGATGTTCGAGCAGCAATTTGTCGGGTTCGATGCCGGGCAGATGGTCGTCGGATTTGCGCGACAGCAGAATTGTCGGGAAAAATCCTTTTTCGCCCGACCATTGGCGCGGAACGAAACCGGGCGTTTCGCGCTCCGGCGGAATTCCCCAGAGCGGCAGCGGACTCAACGAAAATTTCAAAGTGCCGGGCTTTCCGGCATCAACCGCCAGACAAGTGTTGGATGTTCCGAAATCCATCGCCAGCGTCGCCGTCTGTTCGGTATCCAAATCGAGATTGAAAAAATCGGCGAGAAATAAAACGCCGCGTTCCTTGTCGGCGGCATCGGTGAAGAGCAATGCCCGCGGGCGGTTTTTCGCTCCGTCGGCGCGGTGCAGAACGCTGACGTATTCTTCTTCTTCGAGTTCAATCATCTGCCCGCGCCAGCCGCGCTCGTCAATCAAATGCCAGCGTCCGCACGTTTCGCGGTTGCCCGTGCCGTAGGCGGCGTAAAGTTTCCACTGCGGCGAAACCTTCGGCGGATACATCGCCAGCGCGGTATTCGGAATGTTCGCCTGATTGATTGGTTTGTTGCGCCAGCGAATTTCCTTGTCGCAAACGTAGAAAGTCCATGTAACATTGCCGTCCGCGTCCGGTTCGGCTTTCAGATTTTTCACGTCATCCAAAACTTCGGGAAAATGCGTAAAAAATTCAGCTTTGACCGGCGCGAGGCAAATTGCGCGGTCGCCCTGCCGCAAACTCGAATCCTGCAAGCTGATTTCGTGTTTCAGGCTGACGGCAGCGGCGAAATTTTCCGCCGATTTCGGAATTTTGCACCAATACGGCGAATGACTCAAAAATAAATCTTTGAGCATCACAATCTCGTCCTTCTCGCCGAGTTCGCACCGATGCTCTTTGCCCGCAAACTTCACGGAAATTTCGCGGTCGTTCACTTTCCGGTAAAGCGTCGGCGATGGTAAATCCGATGAAATTTTATCGGTCAGCTTCGACGATTGATAGCTGAATTCAAAATCCGACAGCAGATAATAAATCGTGCCGCTTTTCGAGTTCGGTTTTTGCAGCGGATATTGTTTTAATAAATTTTGCGGGTCAACCACTCGCCGCCCGATGGTTTCCCAACCCGACGGATGAGGGGCGAGCGTCGCCAATTCGCTGTAAAACGCGCCGAGCTTTTGACTGCAAAAATTTTCGAGCCGGTCTTTGAGTTCCTTGCGCGGCAAAATTCTCGTAATCGAGCGCAGATGCAGATGAAATCGCTGGCGGTCGTTTTCGTCTTCGAGCAGCGCGACGGATTTATTCCACGATAATTTATTCCCGTCCAAATACGGTTTGAGATTTTCGCTCTGTTGCCACGCATCGCGCCCGCGCGACGGAAAGAAAACGACTTGCGGATAATACGCGCCGATAACCGTCCGGTCGTCGGTCTGCAAAATCCCGACCGACTGCAATTCCGGTTCGTCCTTCGTGCGCGGATACGTGCCTTGAAACGCCAGCCACAAATCCTTGTCGTATTCTTCTCTCAACAAACGCTCGTCGAACGAAGCGAGATGCACCACGCCGAAATAATGCAGCAAAAAAAGCGTCGCCCATTCTTCGATTGCCGCTTCGTCGCCTTTTTCCAACGCCTTGCGAAAAGCATACGCGCTCGCCCAAACGGTCGGAAAGGTTTCAAAAAATCTGGGGTCGTAATCGGGCGAGCCGATGTAATCGGTTTTTATCGCCCGAAAGCCCGCGCCGTCGGCAAAGCCCGCGCCGCCGCCTAAAATGCCTGAATTTAAGAAATCTTTTGCCATAGCTTTTTAATTTTTCTTCGCCGGGAGCGCAGGCAACCTGCCTGCCATGAGCGTCGCTTCGACGCGAAAGTTGCGTTAATAATTCGACGTGCTGAGTTTCCAACGCAATTATTCGCGCTTCGCGCTCATGGCAGGCAGGTTGCCTGCGCTCCCGGCAATTTAATTGCCCAATTGTTTTTGGCAACGCTGATAAACTTGCTGCCAGACGTGGCGCAGATATTCGCCGCGCGTAAATTGGTCGCCGTCGGGACACCATTTGCCGTAATCGAACGTAGTAAATTTCACTTCCGTATCGCCCAACGAATTTGCGCCTTTGGCTTCTTTGCTCGAAAGCCGCTTGCCCATTTTTTCCTGAATTTCTTTGACCGCGTTCGCGGCGGCGGATAAATACCGCCAAATTTCCTGCGAAGCGTCGCCGCTCCAGCCGGTCGGAATTTGATCGTTGTCCGGGCGCACTAAAGTTAAAAGCGAATCGCAAATCAGGCGCAAGGTTTCGTCGTAAAAT
>JAJAYR010000502.1 GCA_026786155.1 Pyrinomonadaceae bacterium | reverse complement strand
GGGAAGATATTTTGAAGCGCATTTGACGGGCAATCAAGTCGTTCCGCCGGTTTCGACCGCCGCTACCGGAGAAGTCAAGATTTTCTTGAATCAAGCCGAAAATCAAGCGACTATCAAAGGCAAATTTCACAATCTTTCGAGCGCCCAGACGAGCGCGAGAATTGTTTTGAACGTCGGCGACACGAGCGTCGTTTATACTTTCCCGACTATCGGCGGCAGAGATGGCAACTTCCCGAACGCGACGATTTCGGTTACGGCGGCGCAGGTGGCGCAGCTTCGCACGGGTTTATGGTCGGCGGTCATCGGTTCGGTGAATAATCCGAACGGCGAAATTCGCGGAAGATTGACGACGCATTCCAATCACAGCGATTTCGACGGCGACGGCAGCAATGACATCGCGGTTTTTCGACCGTCAGCGGGCGTTTGGTATATTCAAAACAGCGAAGGTTTCAGCGCGAGAGTGTTGGGAAATGCCAATGACAAACTCGTTTCGGGCGATTTTGACGGCGACGGCAAAACCGACGCGGCGGTTTTCCGCAACGTGAACGGCACGGGCGTTTGGTCAATCAATCGCAGTTCCGATGCCGGATTAACCGAAACGCAATTCGGTTTAGCGACGGACATTCCGGTGCGCGGCGATTTTGACGGCGACGGGCGCAACGATTTGGCGGTATATCGCCGGTCAAACGGTGACTGGTATATTCAAAGAAGCGATAATTCGGGTTTTACGGGTGTGCAGTTCGGCGCGAGCGAAGACGTTCCGGTTGCCGGAGATTTCGACGGCGACGGCAAAACTGACATCGCGGTTTTCCGACCTTCAAACGGCGGCTGGTATTATTTGCGAAGCAGCGACGGCGGTTTCCGGGGCAATCTGTTCGGACAAAGCGGCGACGTGCCAATCAGCGGCGATTTCGACGGCGACGGCAAAGCCGACATCACGGTTTTCCGCCCGTCAAACGGTGTCTGGTATATTATGCGGAGTTCGGACGCGACGTTTGATTTCCGTCAGTTCGGTTTAGGGACGGACGTTCCGGTTGCCGGAAATTACGACGGCGACAACAAAACCGACATCGCGGTTTTCCGCCCGTCGAACGGTTTCTGGTATATCTGGCGCAGCGTTGATAACACTTTCAGTTATCAGCAATTCGGACAGAACGGCGACGTTCCGACACCGGCGCGTTAAAGTCAGAACCGGGCTGGTTGAGGGATGAAGGATGAAGGATGAGGGATGAGGAATGAATTTAAGATACTTGTTTTATTCATCCCTCATTCCTCATTCCTCAGCAAATTTTTGGCAACGCGAATTTGAGCGGCAAACGTCATAGCAACGCTTCCGAATTTTTTGTCGCATTTATAATACTTTCGGAAGTATCGCTTGAATAGAAGCCTTGATTGCAATCCCTCCGCAATCAAGGCTTCTTTTTATTACTTCTAGGACTTTCTGATTTTAAGGGAAATTTTAACGCCAAGGCGCAAAGGCGCGAGGACGCAATGATTTTTTTCAGCACAAACGGACGGTAGAAAACATTTGATTTTCTTTGCGTCTCTGCGTCTCTGCGCCTTGGCGTTAAAAAAAATGAGAAAGTCCTAACTTCTTTATTTCTTCGCTAATTTTTCAACTTTTACTTTTTTCGAGAATATTTCCGATTTGCCGCAGATGCCGCGCTTCGTGTCCGCCAACCAGTGTCAGCCATTCGTGCGCGGTCAAATCGCCCATAAACGGGTGCGGAAATTTGAAATCCGAACACTCGACCGTTTCAAAAAGCGGACGCAGAGTTTCCAAAGTCTGCCGCGTTTCGTCCATTTTCGCCAGCGATTCGGCGATGGTCATTTTGCCGGTCGGACGCACGCGGTCGGGTGCTTCAAATTTTAATTGCTGCGCTTCGGCGGCTTTGGTCTTAAAATTTTCCGACAAATTCGCCGCGCCTTCCGAAAATTTTCCCGTCGTCTGCGCTTCGTTCAAAAGTTTCGCCGAAATTTTTGACATTCCATCCTGCACGATAGCGATATGCTCGACAATTTCGGCAATCGTCCATTTTTCGCCGTCGGGCAGCATTGCGGTTTGCTCGTCGCTTAACGCTCCGACGAGTTGTTTGGTTTGTTCGCGTATTTTATCGTTATTGGCGTAAATATCGTTGATGTTCATAGTTTTAGATTTGAAATTTAAGATTCGAGATTCTAGGTTTAAAGTTTAGAAATTACGCGGTCGAAACAGGCTGAATGACCAGACGGCATTTTTATCGAATGAACAGCGAATAGTTATTGGCGAACAGCGGATAGTTGACATACGCGATCTTATTCGCTATTCGCTGTTAAGCACCGGAAAAATCCGCCGTCCCTCAGCATTTTTTTTGTTCAACCGCGTAACTTTTAAAGTTTAAGATTTAAGATTGAAATCCTCAATCGCAAATCTTGAATTCTAATTTCCAAGCGCGGCGGCTTGCGGGCTAAAAATCAGCCGATGCCAGCGCAGATAACTGCGGGCGCTGTCGGCTTCGTTTTTCATCTGTTTGATGTAGCCGGTTTGCAGATAAAGCAGACTGTCTTCCGTCCATTCCAAACTGATTATCGGGTTAAACGAGACGAGCGAACTTTCGTCGGGCAAAATCGCCGTCTCCTGAATCGTATTCGGCGGCGCGGCGTTGACGTTGCCCGCGCCCTGTTCCTGTCGCTGAAGGTTTTCGTCAAACGCTTTTGACGAAATAAGCAATTGATTTCGCAAAGGAATCGCGGCTTGCGTCGGCGCGTCGCCGATGGCATCGTAAATTCTGGTCTGCTTGTCGAAAGCCACCGCCACTTTTGCCGAATTCGGCGACCAAACCGGGCGCACGCTCGTTAAATTATCGTCCAGACGACGTTCGCGTCCGGTTTTTTCGATGAGGCGCGGTCTGCCCTGCGGATTAAAAAGTTCGCCTTTTCTTTCCGCGTCATACTGCAAATAATTCCATTCCTGATAAGTCGCCGCCATTGCCGCCAGCGCGGAACTGTCGGGCGACCAGACGAAATAAAAATATATCAAACCTTCGTTCTGCGTCAGCGGTTTCACGTCCGCGCCTTCCCGACTGCAAATATAAATCTGTTCGGTGCGAAACGTCAAAACGGCTTTCGGCGTTTCGGTTGTCGGAGTTTGCGCCGGAGCGACGTTAGCGTTCGGGTTAGTGTCGGCATTCGCGGCGGCATTGGCATTTTCAGAATTTGTATTGACCGCAGATTCCGCGTTTGCATCAATTGCGGAGTTGGCGTTCGGCTGATTTTCAGGCGGCGGCGCGGGCATCGCGCCCGTTTGAGGCGTTTGATTCGCCCGAATCATTGCGACAAAAGCGACCGCGCTCGAATCCGGCGACCAGACAATCGTTTCGGCGAAATGCACCGCCATTGCGTCATAGGAAATTTTGCGAATCAACTTCCCTTCCGGCGAATACATATCGAGCCGAAACTCCGACGGCAAATCGCCCGCCCGGTGATAAACCGCCAAAACTCGCAGTTTATCCGGCGAAGTCAAAGTTTTATCGAGCGATTCCTGCGTCCGGTTCTGGTCAAAATCCGCTTGCACGGCGACATTTCGTTCATCGGATTGCGGCGGCAGATTGATGGTCGGCGCGGGAACGTCGGTTTCAAACCGAAAATTAAGCCGCAGCGCGGGAACGTCGCGCAAAGTTTGCGGCACCGTCGCCGTCGGCGTTGGCACGACATTTCGCTGACAGCCGATAAACGCTAAAAAGCTGAAGAAGAAAAACATCCCGGCGGCAAAACGTAATTTTCTCGATTTTGATTCGTGATTGTCTCTATTCATCTGCAAATTCATTTCCCGCTTAATTTAATTCCGCTCCGAGATATTCACGATATAAACGCTTCTGGTCATCGGTCGGCGCGTCAATCGGCACGATTTGAAAATTCTGCGCGGCGCGTCCGCCTAGAATTATCTCGAATTCGCGCAATTCGTCAAAGCGAAAAACGGTCAGTTTAACTTTATCGTTCGGACGCTTTCCAGTTAAATAACTCGTCAAAAAAGTCTGCGTCGCCCGAATGCCGTCAACCGCGACGATTTGGTCATTGGCGTTCAAACCCTGTTCGTAAGCGGGCGTTTCTTTCGGAACAGCGGCAACCGTCAATTTTTCGCCGTCCTGCCGCAGAGTCGCGCCTAAATACGCTGTTTTATTGGCTGATTCGCCGGTCGTAAGCTGCAAGCCGATGCCATTCAAAACTGCGTTGTAATCAATGTCTTCGGTGCCGCGAACGTATTTCGTGAAAAAATCATTCAAGGATTTTCCCGCCGTCGTTTCCGCGATTTTTTGAAAATCTTCCGGCGTGTAATTTTTGTTTTTCTTGGAAAATTCCGCGTAAAGCGAACGCATCACGTCGTCCATTGATTTCGCGCCGTTCGAGGCTTTGCGGATTTCTACGTCGAGCAGAAAACTGACGATTTCACCTTTGTCGTAATAAGAAATCTGATTGTTGACGGCGTTTTCGTCCGGTCGGTAAAACTTAATCCAGGCATCGAGACTCGCGTTTTCCAAACTCGTTTCAAATCTGCCCGGACGATTCTGCAAAGCCTGCATTTGCGCGGCTTTGCCCGCTAAGAAATCTTCGGCGGAAATCAACCCCGCGCGTTGGACAATTACGCTTTCATAATACGCCGTGCCGCCTTCGGCAACCCACAACAGGCGCGTGTAATTTTCATTCTCGTAATCGAACGGTCCGAGCGCGTCCGGTCTGATTCGTTTGACATTCCAAACGTGAAAATACTCGTGCGCGACGAGATTCAGAAAATCCTTGTAGCGCGTCGTAAAACCGAAACGATTAAATTGCAGCGCGGTCGAATTCAAATGCTCAAGTCCGCCGCCGCCGCGCAAATTCAAAATGAAAAGATAATCCTGATACGGCAAATCGCCGAAAATTTTATAACCTTCTTCGACGATTTTCGCTGAATCGGCGGCGATTTTATTTAAATCGTAATTGCCTTCGCCCGTAACAACCCAGCGATGCGGTTTGCCCTGCGCCGTAAAAGTGATTTCCTTGAAATCGCTGACTTCAAACGGCGAATCGTATAAAATGTCGAAGCTTTCGGCGCGAAACGTATTCGTCTGTCCTTCGACTTTCGGCAGTCCGGTGGCGATTTTCCAATTGCCGAACGGCACTACTTTGATGGTCGAAGCAGTTTTTAACTGGTCTTTCGGAAACATCAACAGCGCGGCGTTGTTGAAAAATGCGTGTTCGTCGTTCAACTCGTTCGTTCGCACGGTCAATTCATTCGCATAGACATTATATTTGGCGACGATTTCCTTTACGCCTTTGGTTGTAATCTGCCAGGTATTTTTATTGATTTTCCGCCAATCCAAAGCGTTTCCGCCCGCATCGGTCGCCGAAAAACTTTCGACGTGCCGGGCGTATTCCCGAATCAAATAACTTCCCGGAGTCCAAACCGGCATTTTCAATTCGGCTTTTTCGGGCATCGTCGCCCAATTAAGCCGCATTTCGACTTCAAGCAGATGCGTCGCCGGTTTCGACATCGCCACCGTGTAGCTAATCGTCGGCGCGACGATTTTATTTTCAACCGTCGCCGGTTTATCGTTTCTCGTTTTTTTTCGTTGAGCGGGCGTTTCTTGAGACATAGAAAAAATCAGCGCACCGATTAAAATCACCAGGACTTTTATATTTATAAGTTTTTCCATTACTTTTGCAAACTCCGTCAAAATGGTATCGTTTATTCTTTGCTAATCTTACTATAAATACGAATTTTGAGCAGTAGAAACTCTATTTTAAATGCCTGATGAACCCAGAACCAACCGCCGAAAAAATTGTCGGAAGCGACGGCGAAAAGTTTTTTACGAAACCGCTGATTATCATTTACATCACGGTTTTTATTGATTTGGTCGGCTTCGGCATCGTCATTCCCGCGCTGCCTTTTTATGCCGAAAGCGCGGCGTTTCGCGCCAATCCTTTTGAAATCGGTTTGCTGACGGCTTCCTATTCGCTAATGCAGTTCGTCTTTTCGCCGATTCTGGGCAGTTGGTCGGACAAAATCGGTCGCCGTCCGGTTTTGTTTTTTTCGATTCTCGGTTCGGCGGTCGGTTATTTATTTCTCGGCTTTGCATTTTCGATGTGGATGCTGTTCGTCGGCAGAATCATCGCCGGAATTACGGGCGGCAACATCTCGACCGCGCAAGCCTACATCGCCGACGTTACGACGCGCGAAAACCGCGCCAAAGGAATGGGACTTTTCGGCGCGATGTTCGGCTTGGGCTTTATTTTCGGACCGGCAATCGGCGGAATTCTGAGCCGCTACGGAATCGAAGTGCCGTTTTTTTTCGCCGCCGTTTTGTGTTTGATAAACGCCGTGCTGGTTTATTTTATTCTTCCCGAATCGGTGAAATTTAGTTATGACGCACCAAAAATCCGCAAAAATCGCCTTGTCGAAATTATCGAATCGCTGCGGCAGAAACAGTTCGGAACTCTGACTGCAATTTACTTTTTTCTCGTTACGTCGTTTTCGATAATGACTTACGCCTTCGTGCTTTACACGATTTACCGCTTCGCTTATACCGCCGAACAAAACGGCTACATCTTCGCCTTTATCGGCATTCTGGCGGTTATCTTTCAAGGTTCGCTGTTCGAGAAACTGGTTAAAAGATTCGGCGAAAACCCTTTGATGATAATCGGCTGTCTGATGATGACGGCGAGTTTTTTCGCCATTCCTTTCATCAGCCCGAACTTTGGCGGTTTAATCGGTTTGCTGATGGCGACGGCTTTGCTGGCAATCGGCAATTCGATGGCTTCGCCCGCGATTACGAGTCTCGCTTCCAAAGTTTCCGACGAAACCGAACAGGGCAAAACGCTCGGCGTGCTGCAATCCGGCGCGAGTCTGGCGCGGGCAACCGGACCGTTTATCGGCGGGATTTTGCTTAACAACACGCTTAATCGAGTTGACGATTCCACGATTCAGCGAACTTTCTGGACGGCGGCGGCAATTATGATTATCGCCTTTCTTATTGCCCTCTATTTTGCAAAAATCGAGCGAAACAAGATTTTCACCTGAAACAAAATCCTGTTATTGCATACTTGATAAACAACGTAATTACCTGGTGTAGGTAGACCGTTCGTTCACAATTATTTAGAAGTTCAGTAAAATTGAATATGGAAAAACATTAAAATACTATCTTGTGTATTTGCAATAACTTAGTGTTTTTAGATTTTCGATAAATAATTCCCTTAAATTTGTAATCTCTCGTTTTTACATCACTTAGCTATGCTAGGTAATTACTAAACAACTAATTTGTGTGTATTTGATATTCACTAGTTAAACTACTGATTTACAATCATTTAACTCATAACCGACGCTCAGATGAAAATTTAGTATCCAATTTCTCCTTTAGTCACTAAACCGACGAAAGACACTTGTAGAATTCCTGTAAACATCTGATTTAATGTAGTTTATCTATTTTAACTGGTATTTATTTCTCTTTGGCACAGCGGTTGTTATAGGTAATAATGTAAGAAGATAACTTCTAAAAAATTAAAAAATAAAAAACCTGAGGAGAAAAAAAAATGAAAAACATTAAAAATACAATAGCGGCAATGAGTTTGATGGCGGTTTTAGGATTGGGTGCAACGACGGCGAATGCGGGATTGATGTTGAGCGACAGAAGCGGCAACGGTCAACAAACTTGCGGAGATTCTACCGGAGGAATCTTAAACGAAGCGGCTGGCATTATTATCGTCGGAGTTACTTCAGCATTAACCGGAATCTTAATCGTCGGCAGAGGCGGACTTATGTTAAGCGACAGACCGACCCCTTGTGTCGAAGCCGGACGCGACGGACTCATAATTGTCGGCTAATCGCAAAATTTTGTTCACAAACTTATAACGAATTAAAAGTTCCGCAAAAAACAGTTCTCGATGAGCAATCATTGGGGCTGTTTTATTTTGCCGCCTGTTTTAAGCGATTCGGCGACAGTCGGCGCAGATTTTCAATCGCTTTCGGCAGAACTTCCAAAACATATTCCAAATCCGCCGCCGTATTTTCCTTGCCGAAGCTGAATCGAATCGCGCCGCGGGCGAGTTCGTCATCTCTGCCGAGAGCGCGAATCACGGGCGACGGTTCGAGCGAACCCGAAGAACACGCCGAACCCGTCGAAACGGCAACGCCCTGCAAATCCAAATTTATCAGCAAACCTTCGCCTTCGATAGTGCAAAAGGAAATGTTGGAAATATGCGGCAGACGATTTTCTCGATTGCCGTTAAATTCAAAATCCGAAATGATTTCGCCGACCGCTTGTTCAAATTTATCGCGCAGATTTTTCAAAATAATTTGCGATTCGGCTAAATTATTTTTCGCCAACTCGCAAGCCTTGCCGAAGGCGACGATAAACGGGACGGATTCCGTGCCGCCGCGCCGCTCGCGTTCCTGATGTCCGCCGATATTTTGCGAATGCAGACGCACGCCGCGCCGCGCGTATAACGCGCCGATACCTTTCGGCGCGTGAATTTTATGCGCTGAAACGGAAAGCAAATCACAGCCGATGGCTTCGACATCAACCGGAATTTTGCCGACTGCCTGCACCGCGTCGGTGTGAAACCAGATTTTTTTGCCGTTTTCGCGCCGTCGTCTGACGAGCCTGCCGATTTCTTCGACCGGCTGAATCGTGCCGATTTCGTTGTTCGCCGTCATCACGGAAACTAAAATAGTATCTTCTCGAATCGCGTCGCTCACATCTTCGATTTTAACGATGCCGTCTTCATAAACCGGCAGATAAGTAACCGCGTAACCGCGTTTTTCCAAATCCTGACAAACTTCCCTGACCGCCGAATGCTCGATTGCCGACGTGATAATATGTTTGCCGTATTTCTCGTTCGCCTCGATTAACCCGCGAATCGCCAGATTATTCGCTTCCGTGCCGCCGGACGTAAAAACGATTTCATTCGGACGCGCATTGATTAACTCCGCGACTTGATGCCGCGCCTTATCAACCGCGCCGCGGGCTTCCTGCCCGAAAAAATGGATGCTCGAAGCGTTGCCGAATTTTTCCGAGAAAAACGGCAGCATCGCCGCGACGACTTCCCGGTCAACCGGCGTGGTCGCCGAATTATCTAAATAAACTCTACGAAACATAAAATTGTCGTTTCAATGCACTTTCTAATATCAAATCGAATTTGAACCAAAACCGCATCGGTAGATTGAGCGTAACAAATTTAGGTCTATGGCATCAACCATCCACGAAAAATCTGCGTCAGCAGCCAAACATTGAGCGCGGCGATGACGACGGCGTAGCTGAGAATCTTGCGCCAGAAACCCAACCCTTTTTTTATGGGAACGCTTCCGTTTGATTCCGGCAAACTCGGCGGCGAAGTTCTGCGCCAGCCGGTCAGCGGTGTTGTTTCAGTAAGATTACTGCTCATAATAATTTCTGTTTATCGCATTATTAAAATAATTTCGTCTGTCTGTAAATAATTGAAGGGTGTGCAAATAAATTTTGAAAATTCGTTATTTTCGGACTACCGCGCAGCAAGCTGACGGGGAATTCTTTTCCATTAAAACAGTCGTGTTTTCAATGTTTTACATTCGGAATAGCTGAGAGATGAAAGATGAAAGCGGATAGATTTTATCTCTCATCTCTTATCGCCTATCTTTCATTTATTCCGAAGTGGTTTTGCCAAATTTCTAATTTGCACAGGCTTCAAATAATTAACTCACCTTACGCGATTTTGTATTTCAACCCACGTAGTGGGCTAAAAACCCTCACCGCGTAAGGTGAGTCATTAAAAAATTCCTTCGCGGCTCGGAATCGGGCTGCCGTGCGGACATTTTTTCGGAAACCCTAAAAGCGCGTCAATTTTCATTTCAAATTCTTCGGAGATGTGATGTTCGAGCCGTTCGGCTTCGTCGTGAGCCGAATGTTCGTCGTATTTCAAAACTTGCCAGAGAAAAAGTTCGACCAGGCGATGCCGACGCACGATTTTCAGAGCGACTGCGCGCCCTTTTTCCGTTAGGCGAACGCCGTAATAGGGAATGTGAGCGACGAGCGATTGTCGCTCCATCTGCTTGAGCATCCGGGAAACGGCGGGCGGGCTGACTCCCAAAAGCACCGCCAAATCCTTTGTTCCGGCTTCGGATTTTCCTTCGTAGCTGCGTTCGGACAAACTCCAGATCGCTTTTAGATAATCTTCTTTAGAGACGGTTAGTTTTTTTCCGGTTTTTATCGTTTCAGTCATTATATTAAGGTCAGAACCGTCGGCGGCGGCAGCGGATGGTTAAAGTTTTTCAAGATATGCGTTAATCACAGCAATCAGGCTAATAACGGTCAACCGCCCGCTACCGCCGACGGTTCTGACAATTCCTGATTAAATCAACCCGAATAGACGGACAAAAGTCGCCGTTGTAAAGCAAACCAAAATTCCGAGTATCACCGGCAAAAGCGTCGAAACCGCCGTCCATTTCAAACTTTTGGTTTCCTTCCAAATCGTCCAGATCGTCGTGCTGCACGGGTTATGCAGAAGGCTGAACAGCATTAGGTTGATTCCCGTTAATAAAGTCCAACCGCCGATGCCGGTTAAAATTTCCCTAATCTGCACGTCGTCCTCAAGTCCCGACATTACACCATTCTGCGCCAGAGTTGATTTCGCTAAATTAAGCGTCAGCATCAGAATCGTCGGCACGACGATTTCGTTCGCCGGAATTGCGACGACGTAAGCCAGCAGAATCACTCCGTTCAAACCGATTAAAAGTCCGAACGGGTTTAAGAAAGCAATTAAATGCGACGCGACGCTTTCGCCGCCGATGAAAATATTGCTGATTAACCAAATCACCGCGCCCGCCGGAGCCGCCATCCAAACGGCACGTTTCAAAACGATCAGAGTACGGTCAATAATCGAACGATAAAGCGTCTGCCAGATTTGCGGCGGACGATACGGCGGAAGTTCCAGAGTAAAACTCGACGCTTCGCCTTTCAGCAAAGTTTTCGATAAAAAAGCTGAAACTAAAAGCGTGAAAACGATTCCCAAAATCGCTACGGCGGCGACGCTCGATGCGGCGATAAAACTCGCTAAAGCGGGCGGCGCGGTCGCTCCGATAAAAATCGTGCCGACCAGAATCATCGTCGGAAATCGTCCGTTACAAATCGAAAAATTATTCGTAATAATCGCAATCAGCCGTTCGCGCGGGCTGTCAATGATGCGCGTCGAAACCACGCCCGCCGCGTTGCAGCCGTAACCCATCATCATCGAAAGCGATTGTTTGCCGTGCGCTCCGGCGCGTTTGAAAAGCCGGTCGAGATTGAACGCGACACGCGGCAAATAGCCTAAGTCTTCCAAAAGCGTAAATAAAGGAAAGAAAATCGCCATCGGCGGCAGCATCACGCTGATTACCCAGGCAGTCGCCAGATAAACGCCGTCAATCAAAAATCCCGACAACCACCACGGGGCGGAAAGCGCGTTCGCCAGACTGTGCAAAGCATTGAAAACAGTTCCCTGCAAAAATTCGCCGAGCATCGCCGAAGGCACATTCGCGCCCGCAATCGTCAGCCACAAAACGACTGTCAGCATCAAAATCATCAGCGGAAAACCATACAGACGGCTGGTTAAAATGCGGTCGAGCGTTTGGTCGAGATGAAAGTTGTTCGTTTGATTTTCGTTGGAAACAGCGCGAGCGGCAATCGCCGAAGCATCGGTGTAAACCGCTTCGGTGAGTTTGTCGTGCAAATCGCCGCCGATTTCACTGCGGAAACTTTTTGCCTGTTCGAGAATGTTTTCAGCCTTCGTCATTTTATTTAAAGAGCGTAACGCCAGCGTCTCGCCGGCTGTCCGGGGAGCGTCTCGCTCGCCGACGAAACGCGGATACGCTTCGCTGTCCGCGACGAGTGCGAGACGCAATGCCTTCGGCGACAGCCGCCGGGACGGGCGGCGTTACTCTAAACTTCCAGTTGAACAAGCTGCGGAAAGCCGCGCGATTGTTTGAGATTGCCGAGCGTCTGTTCACGAACGGCGCGAATAATGCTTTCGTCGCCTTCGAGCAGTCGAAGCGCGACCCAACGCGCATTCGGAAGATTTTCAAACGTCTCGTTCAACTGTTTTGCCAGCGTCTGAACGGCATTTTCGATTTTTTCATCGGAATATTTGATGCGGTGCGGTCGCGCCGCGTATCCGCCGCCCGCGACTTTTTCGACGGCGTTCAAAAGTTCATTGACTCCTTCGCCGCGCCGCGCCGTCATCGGAATTACCGGAACGCCCAAATCTCTCGACAGGGCGCGTTCGTCCACCGTCAAATCGTTGCGTTTCGCTTCGTCCATCAAATTAACAGCGACGACCACGCGGTCGGTAATTTCGAGAATTTGTAAAACTAAATTGAGATTTCTTTCGAGTCTGGTCGCGTCGGCGACAACGATTGTGACATCCGGCTTGCCGAATAACACGAAATCTCGTGCGATTTCTTCGTCAACGCTGGTCGAAAGCAGCGAATAAGTTCCCGGCAAATCTACGATTTTGAATTTTTTATTGTTGAGGTTGAACGCACCTTCTGCGCGAGCGACGGTTTTGCCAGCCCAGTTTCCGACGTGCTGATGCAAGCCGGTTAATTTATTAAAAATCGTGCTTTTCCCCGTGTTCGGATTTCCGGCGAGCGCGATAATGTAATCGAAGCCGTCGGACTTGATGCCGAGCCTGGTAAGCTGTGCGGTGTTGCAGCCGGTTGCACAACCGCCGCAATCGTTGGCGAGCGCGACTGACATAATTTTATTTGAGTTCCAAAGTTTCTTCGATTTCGATCAGTTCCGCCTGTTCCGTCCGAAGCGCAACCACCGAACTGCGAACGCGATACGCAATCGGGTCGCCGAGCGGACTCGGCATCACGTTTTCGATGCGCGTTCCCGGCAAAATGCCCAGATCGAACATTCGCCGCCGTTCGGCGTTTTTGCTGTGGATTTTCGTAATCGTCGCGCTGCGTCCGGTTGGTAATAAATTTAATGTCATAAAAAAAATGAACTATGGTTAATCTTTTCGTTAAAAAATTTTAATTCGTTTCAAATCAAAATTATTAACTGTGGTTAATCTTAGCCTAAAAAAATTCCGCAAGCAAGTAAAAATACCGACTTGCGGAAAATTGGTGGGCAATTATTTTTTAATAAATAAACCGGCAATCGCCAAAACCTGTTCTTTCGACAAAGGCTCATCGAACGCTTCGGTAATCGCGTCGTTCGAGAGACCGGCGAGACCGTTGAGGTTTGCGCCGCCTTGTGTCGTGTTGCCCTCCCCGTTATAAATTGGTTGCGTCGGCGCGGGCAGAGTGCCGCGTGAATCGCCCGAAATCCAGCCTTTTTCACCGCGCAGACGACGAACTTCCGCCGCGTGGCGGGCTTCGACCGAGTGAATTTGCAGCGCGACCGTCAAGATTTTTGAGTTGTCCTGCAAATTTCCGGCTTGTCCTTTATAAGCGCGAACACCCGTGTCTTCAAATGCCTGTGAAACGGCGAGAAACGTCTGGTAATTTCTGAAAACGTCGCCGAACGCGCCGCCCGCCGTAAAATCGAAATTCGGTTTGGCGACGGCTTTGCTGCCCAAAACAGATTTCAAAAGCGCGACGTGCGCGGTTTCGTGCTTGCTGATT
>JAJAYR010000501.1 GCA_026786155.1 Pyrinomonadaceae bacterium | reverse complement strand
GTAAATGCCAACACTCAAATTTGAATCAGGCACATTGATTTTGGAAGGCGCAGACGAAACGGAAACTGTGCCGAAAGCCTTTGTTTGGGACGCGCGGACGAAACATTTTCGCGCTCCGGCGTATCTTTACCGTGAAATAATTAAAGAATTTATCCGCACGAAAACCGCTTATGAAGACGCGGCGAAAAAATACGATGTGTTTGATTTCAAGCCGAAATTTCACGTCGCGCCGCGCCCGTATCAAACCGCATCAATCGAAGCGTGGCGGCAAAATGAAAGATGCGGCGTGATTGTTCTACCGACCGGCGCGGGCAAAACGCACGCGGCGACGATGGCGATTGAGATGTGCGGGCGGCAGACTTTGGTCGTCGTGCCGACGCTCGATTTGATGAATCAATGGTATGACTTGCTGGTTTCGACTTTTAACGCCGAAATCGGTTTAATCGGCGGCGGTTTTTTTGAGGTCGGCGCAATCACCGTAACGACTTACGCTTCGGCTTTTCGGCATCAGGAACGATTGGGCAATCAATTCGGGTTGATTATCTTTGACGAATGCCATCATTTGCCGTCGGAAGGTTACAAATACGCGGCGGAATTTGCGATTGCGCCGTTTCGTCTCGGACTTTCCGCCACGCCCGACCGCGCCGACGGCGGCGATGAACTGCTTGAAAACTTAGTCGGAAAATTCGTCTATCGGCTCGAAGCGCAGCAGTTGGCGGGCGAGTTTTTGGCGGATTACACGATTGAGAAAATCGAAGTTGATTTGTCTGACGAGGAAAGAAAAGCGTATCAGCGCGAACGGCAAATTTACACCGATTTTCGACGTGCCAAAAATCTGCCTTACGGACAGGAAGGCTGGCGAATGTTTTTGATTCACAGCGCACGCAGCGAGGACGGCAGACGCGCGATGAAGGCGTATCGCAATTACAAAAAAATCGCGCTCGGCACGGAGTCCAAAATTCACGTTTTGCAGGATTTGCTTGTTAGACACAAACGCGACAAAGTTTTGATTTTCACCGCTGAAAACGCGATGGTTTATCGCATCTCGAACGATTATTTGATTCCGGCAATCACGCACGAAACCAATGTCAAGGAGCGAAAATTCTGGCTCGACGCTTTTAACAAAGGCGATGTTTTGGCGTTGGCGACTTCAAAAGTTCTGAACGAAGGCGTGAACATTCCCGACGCTTCGGTCGCAATTATCTTGTCGGGAAGCGGTTCGAGCCGCGAACATATTCAGCGTCTGGGGCGAATCTTGCGGAAAAAAGAAGACAAACAGGCGATTCTTTACGAAGTCGTTACCCGCGATACGACCGAAGAATATACTTCGCAAAAACGCTCGGACGCGCGGCAGTTTCACGACGCGAAAAAGGGCGATAACAGAAATTTGTTCGATTGAAAATTATTCTTCCGTTATGTTTTCAAATTCGATTTGCGCGTAAATTTCCGCGAGCGGCAGATGACAGTTGATTGATTCGAGAAAAACCGTTTCGTCCAAATCTTCATAAATTTTCAATAACCATTGTTTTGAAGTTTGTTTAATGTAATGTTCGACGCGCGATTCGATTTGCTCGACGAGCAGACATTCGCGCAGACTTTCCATTTTTTGATAAGCGATGAGTTTTTCGGTTTTGTCGCGGAAACGGGTTGATTTCGAGAGAACTTCGACGACGACGGTCGGATTCAAAAGCACGTCGAATTCGTCATCGTCAAATTGCGGTTTGCCGCAAACCACGACGACATCGGGATAACCGTAACGCCGGTTCCGCATCCGAACGCGCATATCGTTGGCGTAGACTTCACACTTGCTGCCTTTCAGACCGAAACGCAGTTCGCTTGAGATATTTACGCCAATCAGATTATGTTCACGGGTCGCGCCCGCCATTGCGACGATTTCGCCGTCAACGAATTCGTGTTTTTCTTCGGCTTCACGCTCGAAGGCGAGATATTCTTCGGGCGTGTAAATTTTTTCGGCGGTCGCAGCTTGATTACTTCGGCTCATTTGTTTTTCTCCCGTGCGAATTTTAACAGAATTTTTGTCAAAGCAGTAGTTTTTCCGCTGTTTCTTCCAGCAAAAGCGGTTCGAGTTTCGATTTGAAAAAGACGACGTTTGCGCTGGTGAAAGTCGCTTCTTCACGGCTTCCGCGCAGTTCCTGCCACGCGGCTAAAATGAATTTTTTGAAGTTTGCCGCTTCAAATTCCGCCAACCGTTTCTGCAAACTCTTTGGTGTCCAAAAGCCTAAAACGTCGAGATAAATTTTTTCGGTTTCCGGTGAAATCAAGACGAAATCAGCGACGAAAGCCGTTTTGCCTAAATCTACGACTTCGCGGTTTTCTTCTAACTTCCAATTGACGGAAGATTTTTCCCAACTCTTTTTCAGTTTTTCAAAAACCGGATTTTCGTATTCGGGTTCGTCGTAACGGTTCGAGACGAGTTCGGTTTGTTCGCTCGTCAATTCGTAAAAAGCCGTGCCTTTTTTGTCGTTGATTTCCGCCCGCATTTTCCAGTTTCCGCAGAGCAGCAG
>JAJAYR010000500.1 GCA_026786155.1 Pyrinomonadaceae bacterium | reverse complement strand
GGAACGATTTTTATCAATCGCACCAATCGCCGCGACATTCCAAGAGCAGGCGCGGAAATTATCAAACGACTCGAACAGGGCGAAGGCGTGATTGTTTTTCCCGAAGGAACCAGCACCATCGGCGAAAAAGTTTTGCCGTTCAATTCGTCTTTTTTAGAGTTTGCCGCCGGTGGAAATTTGCCGGTTTCCTACGCTTCGATCAGTTACGCCACGCCGTCGAACAAACCGAAAGCGACCGAAACGGTGGCGTGGTGGGACGAAAAAACCTTCGGTGAACATCTCTGGTATCTTTTTCAGGCGCGGGAGTTCACGGCGACTATCAACTTCGGCAACGCGCCCGTTCAAAATCAAAATCGCAAAGAACTGGCGCGGATTCTGCACGAGAAAGTATCGGAAAATTTCGTTCCGGTTTTATAACCGGAAGAGTTTTTGGCTGTGAAACCTTTTTGCCGAATTCCCGTATCAAATCCGAATCACACCTTTTAAGAATTTCAGGAGTAAAAAATGCACAAATTAAACTTTCGATTAGCGATTGGCGCAACCATTCTATTCGCCTTCACCGCGACGGGCGCGTTCGCCCAAAACAAAGGCTTCGACGTTACGCGAATGGACAAAACGGTTGATGCCTGCACCGATTTTTTTCAATATGCGAACGGCACTTGGCTGAAAAATACGGAAATTCCCGCCGCTTATTCGCGCTGGGGAAGTTTTAATATCTTGGGCGAAAACAACAACGATATTTTGAAAAGCGTGTTGGAAAACGCCGAAAAAACCAAAGCCGCCGTCGGCACGGACACTCAGCTTATCGGCGATTATTACGCCGCTTGTATGGACGAAGCCGCGATTGAAAAAGTCGGTGTGAGACCGCTCAAACCGTATTTCAAGCAGATTGATAAAATCAACGATACGAAAGGTTTGCAAAGCCAAATCGCGCTGATGCACAATTCGGGAATTCCGGTTTTGTTCGGCTTCGGCGGCGGCAGCGATTTGAAAAACGCTTCGATGGTCATTGCCAACGCCAACCAGGGCGGATTGAGTTTGCCGAACCGCGATTACTACACGAAGGACGACGCTAAATCGAAGGAAACGCGCGTGAAATTTGTCGAATACGCGGCGAATATGTTCAAACTGCTTGGCGACGCGCCCGGCACGGCGGCGGCGAACGCGCAAGCTGTGATGAACATTCAAACGCGCCTCGCCAAAGCCTCGAAAGCTCCGGTCGAGTTGCGCGACCCGAATTCGCGCTACAACAAAATGACGCTCGTGCAAGCCTCTGAAATCACGCCGAATTTTTCGTGGGCAGAATATATGACGGCTCGCGGCGTTACGCCCACGTCCGAAATCAACATCGGTCAGCCGGGATTTTTCAAAGAAATAAATGCGATGCTGAAAGACGTCTCGCTGGATGATTGGAAAACTTATCTGCGCTGGTCGGTTATCAATTCTTCCGCACCGCGCCTTTCAAAATCGTTCGTTGACGCCAACTTTGATTTTTACAGCAAATATCTTTCAGGGACGAAGGAACAGCAACCGCGCTGGCGCAGATGCGTCGCCGCGACCGACGGCGCGGTCGGCGAAGCACTCGGACAGGAATTCGTCAAAAAAGCGTTCACGCCCGAAGCCAAAGCGCGGATGGACAAGCTGATTGACAATCTGTTCGCCGCCTTCAGCGAACGCTTGAAAGGACTCGATTGGATGAGCGACGAGACGAAAAAAGAAGGACTCGTCAAACTCGTCGCCTTCAAACGCAAAATCGGTTATCCCGATAAACTTCGCGGCTACAGCGGTTTGAAGGTTGACCGCAAATCTTATTTGACCAACGCTTCCAACTCGGCGCGGTTCGAGATTGCGCGAAATTTGCGCGACATCGGCAATTCGCTCGACCGCACCCGCTGGGGAATGACTCCGCCGACGGTCAACGCTTATTATTCGTCCAGTTTGAACGAAATCGTTTTTCCCGCCGGAATTTTGCAGCCGCCGTTTTTTAATTTCGCGGCGGACGACGCGATAAATTACGGAGCCATCGGCGGAGTTATCGGACACGAAATCACGCACGGCTTCGACGACCAAGGGAGCAAATTTGACGCGACTGGAAACTTCAAAAGCTGGTGGACGAAAACCGACCGCGCTAAATTTGAAGAACGCGCGTCGTGCGTCGCCGACCAGTTTAACGGCTACGAAGTTCAGCCGAACTTAAACATCAACGGCAGATTAACTTTGGGCGAAAACATCGCTGACCTCGGCGGTTTGACGATGGCGTATGTCGCCTATCAAAAATCGCTCGAAGGCAAACCGCGTCCCGCCGCCATTGACGGCTTAACGCCCGAACAACGGTTTTTCTTAGGCTGGGCGCAGGTTTGGGCGGGCAAATATACGACCGAAGCCGAACGCTCACAAGTGTTGGGCGATTCGCATTCGCTTCCGCGCTGGCGCGTCAACGGTCCGCTGTCGAACCTGCCGCAGTTCGCCGAAGCCTTCGGATGCAAACAATCGAGCGCGATGGTTCGACCAAACGCTTGTTTGATTTGGTAAAATTTACCGCAATTAAAGAGAGTCGAGAAATCCGGGTTTCTCGACTCTCTTCGCATTTTAATCAATAACCGAAACTGCGATTATTGATTACAATTTTTGCGCCTTTTTGTCGTTATCATTTCGCGTGATAGAATTTATGTTTTAACAATTATGTCAACAGTCAAACAACCAGCAATAGAAAAAAACGGTTTGCCCGAAAAAGGTTCGACCGTTATCGAACGCGGCATTTATCGTATTAATTATCCGTCGCACAAAGGCATCAGAGTTTATCTGAAATTTAAGGATATTGAATATCAAAAAGTTTTTTCGACCGGCACGAGAAGCGAGCGAAAGGCATTAGCCGAAGCGCGAAAGTGGCGCAAGGAACGCTTGCAGGAAATTAAAAATTCGCCCGAAGCAAACAATCCGCTGAAACGGAAAATGAAAAATAACACGAGCGGCATTACCGGCGTGCGGCGCAGTCCAACCGCGTGGAGCGCGACGTGGGTCGAAAACCGCGTCCAAAAACATCGCTCGTTCGCGGTCGGCAGATTCGGCGAAGACGAAGCGTTTAAGCTCGCCTGCCAAGCCAGAGCCGACGCGGAAACACGACTTTACGGAGGAATTTTTCAGGACGAACTGAAACCGCCCGTCGTTTCCGAGCCGAAAAAGAAAAAGAAAAAGAAAAAAGCCAAACGAAAATAAATTCTCAAACCGTCATTCCGCCGTCCACGATAATCGTTTGTCCGGTAATATAACTCGAAGCGTCGCTCGCCAGAAAAACCGCTGCGCCTTTGAGTTCGCCTTCTTCGCCGATGCGCGGAATGACGTTCGTTTCCTGAATCGAACGCTCGTAAATATCAATCACTTTGTCGGCAAGCCGCGAATGAAAAAAGCCGGGCGCAATCGCGTTGACGCGAATTCCCCTGCGTCCCCAACTCGCCGCCAACTCGCGGGTTAATCCAATCAAACCGGCTTTGCTGGCGGCGTAACCGGCGTAAAACGGACCGTTCGCGCTTGACGAAAGCCCGGCAATCGAAGCGATGTTAATAATCGAACCCTGTTCGCGTTTCAGCATTTCGCGTCCGACGATTTGCGCGAACAAAAAACAGCCGGTCAAATTTATGTCCAAAACTTTCTGCCACTGCGCGAGCGGCATTTCTTCGGGCATAGCGCCCCACGAAATACCGGCGTTGTTGATTAAAACGTCAATCTTCCCAAATTTTTCAATCGTCGCATCAACGACCGCCTGCACGTCTGCCTCTTTTGAAACGTCGCACGTTTTTCCTTCGACGGTAAAGCCGCGCCCGCGAAATTCTTCGACCGTCTCAAGAAGCCATTCTTCGCGTCTGGCGCACAGCATCAAATTCGCGCCCGCCTCCGCCAAACCTTCCGCCATTTCCACGCCGATGCCGCGCGAGCCGCCCGTTACGATTGCCGTTTTGCCAGTTAAATCGAATAAATCCTTGATATGTTTTGCCATAGTTTTTTTTCGTCCACAGATGAACACAGATAAACACAGATAAGCACTTCAACAAAAATAAAATTGACTAAAAGCGTTTAGAGTCCACGCTTCAGCGTGTCCTTCCGCCGCGCTTCGCGGGCGGAGCAAACTAAAGTTTGGACTCTCAACGCTTGCCGATAATCTAATTTATTTTTGT
>JAJAYR010000499.1 GCA_026786155.1 Pyrinomonadaceae bacterium | reverse complement strand
GATAATAGCTGATAGCTAATAGATAAAATCGCCCTCTGAATCTTTCATCTATTTTCTTTCATCTATCATTTATTCCGAATGGTTAAATCTTGATTGAACACAATTTTAATTGCGCTCAGTCTTCAACTAATTTGAAATTAAGAAATCAGAAAAGCCGAATAAAATCAAATTGATTTTATTCGGCTTTTCTATTTCAGCGTTCCCCAAAACTTTCCAACGCTTCCCGCGCGATTTCGCGGTCGTCGAAATGAAATTTATCATTGCCGACGATTTGATAAGTTTCGTGTCCTTTGCCCGCAATCAGCACGACATCGTTCGGTTTGGCTTTTTGAATCGCCTGATGAATCGCCTCGCGGCGGTCGGGAATTATCAAATACGGGCAGTTCGTCTCCTGCAAACCTTTTTCAATTTCCGAGATGATTTGCAGAGGATTTTCCGTCCGCGGATTATCGCTTGTAACAATCACCAAATCGCTGTATTTCCCGGCGACTTGTCCCATCGGAGCGCGTTTCGTTTTATCGCGGTCGCCGCCGCAGCCGAAAACCGTGATGATTCTGCCGTTCGTCAAACCTCTGGCGGTTTTTAGTGTGTTCAAAAGCGCGTCGTCCGAATGCGCGTAATCAACGACGACGGCAAACTCGCCGCCCGTCGCCACTCTTTCAAACCGTCCGGGCGCACCGACGCAAGTTTTTAAACCTTCCGCGATTTTATCCAAATCATAACCGAGTTCGAGAGCCGTCGCCGTCGCCGCCAACATATTATAAACGTGCGGTTTGCCGACTAACGGCGAAGTTATATTTCTCTCGCCGAGCGGCGTTTTTAATCGAAACGTCGTTCCTTTGATCAGCGAAACCGCGATGTTTTCCGCCGTCAAATCAGCCGCCGTATTCTGCGCGAATGTAACGACTTTTCGATTTCTCGCTTTCAATTCACCGGCTAATTTTGTGCCGTATTCGTCGTCAATATTTATCACGCTCGACTTTGGAACGTCGCCCAAACTGCCGTCGAAAAGTTTTTTCTTCGCGTTGAAATAATTTTCCATCGTCAGATGATAATCGAGATGGTCGCGCGTCAGATTCGTAAAAACCGCCACTTGAAACCGCAGCGCGTCGCAGCGATGCAAATCAATCGCCTGTGAAGAAGTTTCCATCACCACCGTTCGACAATTTTCTTCGACAGCACGGCGCAGAAATCGGTTGGTGTCCGATGCTTCGGGCGTAGTTCTAATCGCCGGTTCAGACTTTTCGCCGATTCGATATTCGACCGTCGTCAACATCGCAGATTGGTCGCCGTTCGCTTCGGCGAGCGCGAAAACCAGATAAGTCGTCGTCGTTTTGCCGTTCGTTCCCGTGATGCCGACGAGATTCAAATCGTGCGAAGGGTTGTCGTTGATGACGGCGGCGGCTTGTGCTAAGGCAGTTCGCGCGTCGAGGACTTTCAGCCACGCGCCTTGAAAATCCGGCGGTTGGTCGAGTTCGGAGATTATCCCGACCGCGCCGCGCCGCATCACGTCTTCGACGAAACGATGTCCGTCCAAAGTCAGACCGCGCACGGCGACGAACAGCGAGTTTTCGGCGACTTGCCGCGAATCGTGCGTTACATCGGAAACTTGCGAATCATTTTCACCGTTCAATTCGGCGTTCGTCGCTTCGGCAACATCTTTAACTGTAACTTTTCGCATCATATAATTTGAAACTTTACGGATTATACGATTTTGGATTGTCTTTGCGAAATACGTTATTATTTTTAATTGAAGGAAGTGTAACCAGATGAATATTTTCAAAATAATTCTCGTCGCCGTCGGCGTTATTATCGCCGCGATGCTCGCGTTTTCGGTTATCGGCATCGTTTATTCGGCGTTGTGGTATCTGTTTTTATTGGGCATCGTCGCCATCGGGGGCGCGGTCGGTTATAAACTTTTAACCAAAGGAAAAGAATCGCGGCAATTGAACGAAAACACGCCGATTGCGATTGCCGAAATGGACAACGCCGACCGCACTCTGGAAGAATACAGACGTAAATATCTGCCGAAGTAATGTTTCACTAATTTAGCCAATCTCGAAATTCTCAGCGACACTTGGCGTTCCCAAAAGTTAGTATCGCCAAGTGTCGCTGAGGCTGACGCCAAGAACGCAAAGGAAAGCCGGTATTCAAAAGTTCATCGTTATTTTTATTTAGACGAACTCTCAACCCGAAATTAGGTTTCTGCCTAACCGAATCGGCGGTTTCTTGTGTTAAAATTTCTCCAATGACGCTCAATCTAAACACTCCGATTCTCGATTTTCATAAACACGAAATCGCCGGTTTATCGCCCGCGATGGCGCGGAAGTTGGCGATGGCGGTCGCCGTTTTTTCGTATAAAAACGATGTTCCCGAAGCGACGGTCGAAGATTTGCTCAACTATTTCCCGATGCGTTATGAAGACCGCTCGAACCTGATGCGGATTGACCAGATTGTGCAGGATTCGGAAGCGGCGGTTGATTTGTATGTGCGCGTCGCGGGCGGATTCACCGTCGGCAAAAATCGCGGTCCGAAAGCACCGCCGCTGTTTATTTTTGAAATCACGGCGGGCGATGCCGAACGGGTGATGAAACCCGTCGTCGTCTGGTGGTTTATCTCCGGCAGAGGCGCGTCTAACATCGTCAATTACTGGACGCGCCGGTTTGAACGCGGCACGCGCTTCGTCGCTTTCGGCAGATGGGAATGGGACGCGCGAAAAAATACGTTTGCTTTGCGAATCAACAAACCCGACGAACTCGAAATTTTGCCGGAAACAGGCGATTACAACGAATTCGGTTTATTAAAAAATCTTTTAGCCACCGAGGGCGGTCAGGAAGAGGAGAAAAGGAGAGAAGGAGAAAAGGAGAAATCTCTCTCGACTCTCGACTCTCGACTCTCGACTAATCAAGATGACGATTTAATCGAAGACATTGATAATCCCGCTTTAGCGATGATTCACGTCGGGCGGCGCGTTCCGGTTTATCGCAAATTGGGCGCGTTTCAAACTAAAAGATTGCGCGAAATCGTGTTCAGCGTTTTGCAGAATCTCGATAAAAGTTCGATTAAAGAGACTTTGCCAGCCGATTTGTGCCAGAGACAAAAGCTGATTACGCGCAGCGAAGCGGTTACGGAGATTCATTTTCCGCCGGAAGATTCGGATATTTCGGAGTATGAAACGGCGCGAAGCAAAGCACATCTGCGCCTTATTTTTGAAGAATTCTTTTGGGTTTCATTCGCTTTGCAATTAAAGCGCGGCGAGCGCACAAAAGAGCCGAAAGGCACGATTATCGAAATCAACGATGTCATTTACGAACGAATGAACGCGCTGCTTCCTTTCACTTTAACAGGCGCACAGGAGCGCGTCGTCAAGCGAATTTTCGACGATATGCAGTCGGACGCGCCGATGAATCGGCTGGTGCAGGGCGATGTCGGCAGCGGCAAAACCATCGTCGCGTTTTTGGCGATGTTCGCCGCGATGGAAAACGGTTATCAAACCG
>JAJAYR010000498.1 GCA_026786155.1 Pyrinomonadaceae bacterium | reverse complement strand
GCTATTAATTTTCAGTGTGTTCATCTTCATTCAGATTTTTCACTTTCTGATAATTCTTCTCTCTGTGAACTCTGTGTCCTCTGTGGCTACAAATTTCTTACTTCTTCATTATTTCTTCGTATTCGCCGTCTTCGACCCATTTCAGAATTTCCGACACGCGCCAGACGGGAAACGGGTGCGACAGTCCGGCGTTGAGCAAATCAGCCCAGAATTTGTCGAGTTTTTTCTCGTCGTAGTTTTTTTGAAACTCGCGGGCTTGTTCGAGAAACAAATCGTAGTCAATTTTCGACGCGAAAGTTCCGCCGCAGAGTTTCATCATCGTGCGCCCGATAACGTGCGGGTCTTGGGTAACGAGCAGCGCGGCGCGGTCGCACGACAGTTCAGCGCGTCGCGCCCACGCGAGTAATGCGCTGCTGATTCCGGCGGAAACGAGGAATTTAATAATATCGCCGCCCGGCACTAATTGCGCGAGCGAAGCGTTCGTCAAGGCTTCAATCAACCGCGCCGCCGTCAAATATAAAACGTGTTCGGCGTGAATATGTCCGACTTCGTGCGCGATGACGGCTAAGGTTTCTTCGTCGTTCAATCGCTCGATTAAAGCCGAATGAAGCACGATAATCGGCTTTTCGACTCCGCCCGTAAAAGCGTTGACGACCGGATTTTGCTGAACATAGAGTTCCGGCATATCAACACCGAGCGTCGTGCAGGCGATTTGCAGTTTGGCGTATAAATCGGGACACTGCTTCGGCGTAACTTTAATCGCGCTCGCCATAAATGTCACGCGAATCGCCGATTCGCCCGTTACGGTCAGCAATTTTTTGAGTGCCGTATCAATTCCCGGAATCGCCCGCAAAGCCGCCAGAGCCTTGCTGTCCGCCGGATGAATATAATCGTGCTTGCTCAAATCGGCGAACTTTTTATGCGGTTCGTTCGACAACGGCAGACGGCAGCGTCCGCACACGGCTTCGTTGTTTTTGTATTCTTCGCGGACGGAATTTTTCTGCCCGCAGTAACGGCATCGAACCGAATATTTTTCGGCGACGGCGGCTGTTGAATCTTTTTTTGGCATAACTAAATTTTAGATAGATATTCGGGAAAATTCAAACCCGGAAAGGTCTAAAAGATTAAACGAAGGAGAAATGAAAAAGTTTAGAAGTTGTCGGCACTCATCTTTACTCGATAATCCGCGCATTATATTCTAAATAAATGAGTGAACGGCGTGAATATTCTGCTCGACCCGGTTTTCGGCGAACCGTCGCTGATTACGCGCTACGTTACGCCGCCGTCGCCGATTGAAAAACTGCGGAAAGTTGATTTTATTTTAATCTCGCACGACCACCGCGACCATTGCGACGAAACGACGATAAAACAACTGACCGCGAAATTTCCCGCTGCGAAGATTCTCACGAGTTTGCGAATGGACGAACTTTTGAACGATTGGAATTCGGCAAACGTCGAAATTCAGACGGCTGGCTGGTATCAGCAATTCGCTCTGCCGACCGATAAAATAGAAATCACCTTTCTGCCTTCGCGTCATTGGTCGCGGCGCGGACTACTTGATACAAATTGGCGTTTGTGGGGCGCATTCGTCATTCAGGGCGCGGGCAAAACCGTTTATTTCAGCGGCGATTCCGGTTTCGGCGGTCATTACAAAGAACTCGCCGAACTGTTTCCGAAAATTGATTATTTTCTCATCGGCATCGGCGCGTATCAGCCGAATTGGTTTATGAAAGCCAATCCCAACAAGCCGTCCGAAGCGTTTCAGGGATTTCTCGATGCCCAAGCCGCCGCGCTGATTCCGATGCACTTCGGACGCTTCGATTTGTCGGACGAACCGCCGAACGAACCGTTGCGATTATTGAAGCAGAAAGCGGCGGAAGCCGGATTATCCGACAAGATAAAAAACTTGCAGATAAACGATTCAATTGTTTTTAACAATTAATAACTGATGTTACGCAAAAATGCGGCTCTGCCGCCCGATGTGCGGAAAGGCTCTGCCTTTCCGTTAAGTTTCTCATACTTTTAGCGAGGCTGCGCCTCACGGTGGCGGCACAGCCGCAAAAATTAAGAGAATAACGACCGGAAAAGCGAAGCCTTTCCGCACATCGGCGGGCAAAGCCCGAAAAAACATTCGCTGCGTAACACCAGTTAATAAAAAAAGCGCGAAGATTTTGCTTCGCGCTTTTCATCTTTGTAATCGAATTTAATCAACCGATAAACATCTCGTCTTCGGTATAAACGCGGTCAATGCGTTTCGGCGAAGGCGCGAATAACACTTCCAAGCCTTTCCGAACGCCCGCCATTACCGCCGCGATTTCCTGCGCCGGAACGACGATTTTTTCCTGCACGAAATCCGCCGTCGTCGTTACCTGCAACTGCGTCCGGTCAATCGTCTGGCTAACGAGCGCGACTTTATCTTTTGCCACTATCGCCGTTTGCCCGACGAGTAACTTTATCTCGGCGACTTCATCCTTGATAAGTCCGGCGGACTCGGAAAAGTACTTCGTTGCCGTCGAAAGATGATTGGAAATTTCCGTGAACTGCACCGAAATTTCCTTGCCCTGCACACTCATCGCGTTGACCTGCGTCAGCAGCGGGTCAATTTTTTCTTCCACGCGATTAACCGTTCCAATGACTTTTTTTACCGTCAAAGCAATCGCAATCAACGCCAACGCCATCACGATAAAACAGATGGCGATGACGATTGAAGCAATCATTATCCAAAAAATAGGTTCGCTGGCACTCATATTTTAGATGTTCTATTTATCGTCGTGTGCTTTCGGAACTGCCGGACGACCTTCGGTAATCGCCTTCGATTCGTTGCGGCGTTTTTCGTCGGTATAAGCGTCTTTACCGGCTTCTATCGCGGCGGTAAAAGGATTTGAAGCACCCGAAACCGCGCCTTTGGCTTTGTCGGCGATTTCACCCGCTTTATCGGCAATAACACCCGCTTTGTCCTGCGCCGTCGCATAAACTTCGCTCGCCTTGTCCTGCGCCGTCGCGTAAAGTTCGCCCGCTTTGTCCTGCGCTGTCGAATAAAGTTCACCGGCTTTATCGCGGGTAACTTCATAATACTCACCGGCTTTATCGCCGACCAAAGCGGCTGTTTCCTTGCCTTTTTCCACACCTTTGCGGGTTACGTCGGCAATATCGCCGCGCAGTTCTTCGCCTGATTTCGGCGCAAACAGTAACGCTAAAATCGCACCGATGCCGCCGCCGACCAGCAAATAGGTTAATTTCGTCGTCGCGCTCGTTTCTTCTTTTTCGTATTCGTATTTCATAATTTATCTCCTCTTATTCTGAAAATTCATGAAAAAATGTATCAAAACAAAACAACTTTCTCGACATTTTTTAACAGATGAAATATAGCAAATAGTAAGCCACAAGTCGGTGAAAAGTAAAAAGGCAAAAGTAAAAAGGCAAAAGTCGTGTTTATTTTACATCTTCCGCGCTTTGATGACTCGTTCGATTCTCTGAAAATCGGGCAATGATTCGACACTACGCCAGATGGTTTTATCAAACATTCTTCTAACGTCGGCGGATTGTTGATGACCGATTTCCAAAAGTAAAAAGCCTCGTTCATTCAAAAATCGCGGCGCGTCTTTAATAATTTTTGCGATAATGGAAAGCCCGTCTTTGCCGTCGGTCAAAGCCGTCGCCGGTTCGTAATCGCGCACTTCTAATTGCAGAGTCTTCATTTCTTCAGCCGAAATATAAGGCGGATTGGAAACGATTAAATCAAACTTTTCGCCGTGCAAATTTTCAAACACATCGGACTTTCTCAATTCCAGCCGTTCGGCGACTTGGTGCGTTTCCGCATTTTTTTCGGCAATCGCCAAAGCCTTTTCGGAAACGTCTAAACCGATTGCCGTCGCCGTTCCGACTTCGTGCAGAATCGCCACCGAAAGACAGCCCGAACCAACGCCGACTTCGCAAAAGCGCGAATTTTCCCGCAAAATCTCAATCGCCGCCGCAACCAGCAACTCGGTTTCCGGGCGCGGAATCAAAACGTCTTTCGAGACGATGAAATCCAAACCGTAAAATTCCTGTCTGCCGGTAATATATTGAAACGGCTCGCGGCGGGCGCGTCTTTTCAAAAAATCTTGAAAGTGCGTTGCTTCTTCACCGGAAAGTTCATATTCGGAATGCGCGATGAGAAAAATTTGACTTTTACGCAAACTCAAAGTCAGCAGCGAAAAGGCTTCGCGGCGCGGTTCGGCAACGCCGCTTTCACGCAAAACTTCCGTCGCGCTTTTAAGAATTTCGCTGATATTCATTAAAACTTTACAAAGCAATTTCGCCAAAGAAAATCATATTTCACCTTTTACCTTTTACCATTTACCTTTTTATCGCGCTCCGTCGCCGCGCAGAACGGCGGGCAGCGTCAGCAGAATGATTTTCAAATCGAGCCACAAAGACCAATTTTCGATGTAATACAAATCAATCTGCACCATTTCTTCAAACGTCAGCCGATTTCTGCCCGAAACCTGCCAGAGTCCGGTAATGCCCGGCTTCATATCCAATCTTTTGCGATGTTTGATGTCGTAATCTTCGACTTCATAAGGAATCGGCGGACGCGCCCCAACGACGCTCATATCGCCGATTAGAACATTTAAAAACTGCGGCAATTCGTCGAGGCTCGTGCGCCGCAAAAACCTTCCGAAACGGGTAACACGCGAATCGTTTTTGACTTTCCCGAAAACCGGATTTTCATCGCTTCCGGCGTTGGCTTCGGTCAGACCTTCGATATTTTTGCGATACGCGGCGCGATGGATTTCTTCGTCCGCGTCCGCCTTCATCGTCCGAAATTTGTAGCAGAGAAATTTTCGCCCGTCCATTCCGACGCGCTCCTGTTTGAAAAGAATCACGCCGCGCGAATCGAATTTAATGCCGAGCGCGATTAAAATCCAAACCGGCGCGAGCAAAATAAAGGCGATTGCCGCAATTAAAATATCGAAAGCGCGTTTGATAAATTTTTCTGCGTCCGACAGCGGTTCGCGGAAAAGTCTGACCATCGGCAAAATACCGATTTGTTCGACGCTGGTTTTCTGCGGCAGAAAATTAAACAGCGACGGCGCGAGCCTGAATTCTACTTTTTGTTTGCGACCGATTTGCATCATCGCTTCAAAAAGTTTCTCGCTCGGCACGCTGTCGTCGGTGATGATGACTTCCTGAATCGCCAAATCTCGAATAACATCGGGCAAATCTTCCAAATTGCCGACAACTTCGACATCGAAGAAATTTTTAGCCACAGAGTTCACAGAGTTCACAGAGAAGTTTTTTTGACTTTCTCTGTTTTTCTCTGTGTTCTCGGTGGCAATAATTCCAATGACGCGATAACCCAAATCCGTCCG
>JAJAYR010000497.1 GCA_026786155.1 Pyrinomonadaceae bacterium | reverse complement strand
CATCTGGTTCACGCGGCGTTGCGCGAGGTTTTGGGGACGCACGTCAAACAAGCCGGTTCGGTCGTTGCGCCGAATTATCTGCGGTTTGATTTTTCGCATTATCAGCCGATTTCCGATGAAGAAATTAAGGAAATCGAAATAATCGTCAACCGCGAGATTTTGAAAAACGAAAAAGTCAACACCGACATTATGGCGTTTGACGACGCGAAAAATTCGGGCGCGACGGCTCTTTTCGGCGAAAAATACGGCTCGGAAGTTCGCGTTTTGAGCGTCGGCGACGGCGTATTTTCCAAAGAACTCTGCGGCGGAACGCATGTTTCGGCGACGGGCGACATCGGTTCGTTTAAGATTTTATCCGACGAAGCGGTCGCGTCCGGCGTGCGCCGAATCCGCGCGATTACCGGACTCGACGCTTTTGCGCGTTTCCGCGAAGACGAACAGTTAATCGAAAAATCTTTGGGTGCGTTAAAAACACAGCGCGATAATTTGCCTCTCGCAATCGAAAAATTGCAGGAAGAATTAAAACGGACGCGCCGCGAAGTCGAAGATTTGAAGATGAAAATTGCCACCGGCGCAATCGGCAATTCTTCATCGAACGGCGACGAAGCCAAAGAAATCAACGGCGTAAAAGTCGTGGCGAAAATCGTTGACGGTTTAGATAAAGGCGGAATGCGGCATTTGTCGGATACTTTGATGGCGAGAATAAAGTCCGGCGTGGTCATTCTGGCGCGAACCGAAGAAGACAAAGTTTCGTTTATCGTCCGCGTCTCCGACGATTTGACCGACCGCGTGAAAGCCGGAAAAATCGTGCAGGAAATCGCGCCCATCGTCGGCGGGAAAGGCGGCGGCAAAGCGGATATGGCGGAAGGCGGCGGCACGGACGCGACGAAATTAAACGACGCTTTAGAAGAAAGTTATAAAGTCGTCGGGCGAATGCTGGGAATTTAATTTACAGGGATAACAGGATTAACAGGGATAAGAAAATTAGAATTTGCTTTATCCCTGTTAATCCTGTTATCCATGTAAATTTGTTTTTGTCGTTATGCAGAAGCCGATAAAGTTTTACAATTTCCCGTCGGCGTGTTTGATTCGTGAATCTCTAAATTTTCTTCCGCATCTTTTCCCGCTCTATCGTGCGAAGTTATCAGCACGACCGAGCCGACAATCACGCCCGCGCCGACGAGCATCTGCGTCGTAAAAGTTTCGCCCGCAATCAGCCAGCCGAGAAAAACCGCGATAATCGGGTTGACGTAAGCGTAAGTCGCCACTCTTTCCGGCGGCGCGTTTTTCAAAAGCCAACTGTAAGCCGTATAACCGATGAGCGAACCGAAAATGATTAAATATGCGAGTCCGAGCCACGAATTGCGCGAAACTTCCGCGACGTTAAATTTAGAAAATTCGCCCGCCATTAAACTCACCAGCAGCAAAACCAAACCGCCCGAAAACATCTGCATTCCGGCTGTCAATATCGAAGATTTCGGAACGGGCGAACGAATTCCGTAAATCGAGCCGATTGCCCAAGCCATCGCCGAAAAGATGACGGCGAAGGTGCCGAGCAACTGCATCGAACCGGCGTTTGCGTCGGCAGCGTTGGCGGTTTGTCCGCCGATTAAAAGCCATACGCCCAAAAATCCGATTGCCAAACCGAGCGCGACTTTCCAATTCGGACGCGCACCTTTCAGCCACAGCCAGCTTAAAAGCACAATCCAAAACGGTTCGGTTGCCACCAAAAGCGCGGCGAGGCTCGATGAAATATAATGTTGGGCGAAAACTACGCCGCCGTTGCCGCCTAATAAAAGCAGCGTTCCGACGATGAAACTCGTTTTCCAATGCGCCGCTTGCGGGCGTTCGTAATCTTTGGAAAATCGCGCCCAAACGAGCAGCATCGAACCGGCGACGATGAATCTCGCGCTCGCCATCAAAAACGGCGGCAGCGTTTCTATCGCGTATTTAATCGCCAGGTAAGTCGAACCCCAAAAAATATAAACCGCCGCGAACGCCGCCACCAATAAAACTAAATTCCGATTCGTCTTCGATTTTGTAATTTCCGCTTTCTGCATTGCAACCTCTTTTTATTTCAATCTTTTTTACCGCGCTTTTTCGACTTTGCGTTTGAAAAATTTTCCGCTTCGCCGTGTCGTTCAATCGGCAGCGCGGTCGTTTCCTTAATTGTTCGCAAAACAACCGTCGTCCGCGTCGAAATCACATTCGGCACGTTTTTCAATTTTTCGCGCAAGATTCGCGCCAAATCTTCCGTGTCTTTGGCGCGAACTTTGAGCAGATAATCTTCATCGCCCGCCACGTCGTGAACTTCCAAAACTTCGGGAATCGCCGCCAGAAGTTTGTCCGCTTCGTCGCTGCAATCATTCGTTCGCACGAAAATAAACGCCGTCAGCCCGAAACCGATTTGCGCCGAGTCAATATCCGCCGCATAACCGCGAATGATGCCGCGTTCTTCCAGTTTCTTGATGCGTTCCAGCACGGCGGACGGCGCAAGCCCGACTTGTCTGGCGATTTCCACGTTGGCAATTCGCGCATCTCGCTGAATAATGTTTAGTATTTGATTGTCAATATCGTTTATCATTCTGTTTATTTTCCATTTACAAGAATAATCGTCGGATTTAATTTTGTCAAGAATTATTTTAATCTCGTATTTACCGAAAATCCCGAATAAGCTATTCTTTATTCAATAGAAGTTACGCAGTTGAAATAATCGAATGATTGCCGCGGCATTTTTACCGATTGAACAGCGAATAGTGAATAGTGAACAGCGAATAGTGGCGGCGACCGCGTTATTCGCTGTTCGCTGTCAACTATTCGCTGTTCGGATAATGAAAAATTTGCTGACTAATCGGCATTTTTTTGTCTTTTCGCTTCAACTGCGTAACTTCTATTCAATAAGGAGTCAAAAATGAGCGCAGTTATTTCATTTCCAAAAAAAGCCGACGAAATTATTTCTTATAATCCGGCGACCGGCGCGGAAGTCGGGCGCGTCGAAAATACTTCTGCCGAAGACGTAGAAAACGCCGTCGAGCAAGCGCGGGCGGTGTTTCAAATGTGGCGCACAACTTCGTTTGCGACGCGCAGAAAGTTCGTGATGAAAGCGCGGGAAATAATTCTGGCGGAAATGGACGACATCGCGCTTTTAATTTCCAACGAATCGGGCAAACCGATTGCCGAAGCGTTTTCGATGGAAATCGCGCCGGTGCTTGATTTAATGCAGTATTTCGCCCGCCGCGCCGAAAAATTATTGAAGCCGCGCAAAATCAATATCGGACTTTACGGACTTTTGGGTCGCACCTCGAAAATCGTTTATCAACCGCTCGGCGTGGTCGCCATTATTCCGGCGTGGAATTATCCGTTTTCGATTCCGTTGGGCGAAGCCGTAATGTCTTTGATGGCTGGCAACACGGTCGTGCTAAAACCTTCGGAACTCACGCCGTTTATCGGTTTGAAAATCGGCGAAATTTTTGAGAAAGCCGGATTGCCGGAAAATGTCGTGCAAATCGTCAACGGCGCGGGCGCGACGGGCGCGGCGTTGGTCGAAGCCGCGCCCGACAAAATTATGTTCACGGGCAGCGTGGCGACGGGCAAACGAATCGCCGAAGCCGCCGCGAAAAATCTGACTTCGGTCGTTTTGGAATTGGGCGGCAAGGACGCGATGATTGTTTTCGCCGACGCGAATCTCGAATTAGCGGCGGACGGCGCGGTGTGGGGAGCATTTTGCAATTCCGGTCAATCGTGTTCTTCGGTCGAACGGCTTTACGTCGAGGAATCGGCGGCGGCGGAATTAACGCGGAAAATTGTTGAAAAAACTAAAAAATTAAAACAAGGCGCGGGCGATTCGGTAACGACCGACATCGGCGCGATGTCTTCGGAAAGACAATTAAAAATCGTCGCCGACCACGTTGCGAGTTTTGAAAAGGAAGGCGCGAAAATTTTAACCGGCGGCAAATCGAAAGATTTATTTTACGAGCCGACGGTGATTTCCGGCGCGAATAATTCGATGCGGGCGATGCAGGAAGAAACCTTCGGTCCGACGCTGCCGATTGCCACTTTCAAAATCGAAGCGGAAGCGGTAAAACTCGCCAACGATTCGGAATTCGGTTTGACGGCGAGCGTCTGGACGCGCGATTTGAAAAAAGGCAGGCGAGTTGCCGAACAAATCGAAGCCGGAACGGTTTGCGTCAACGAAGTTTTATACACGCACGGCATCGGGCAAACGCCGTGGGGCGGTTTTAAGAATTCGGGAAACGGCAGAACGCACGGCATCGAAGGCTTGATGGAATTAGTCCAGCCGCAACACATTCACGTCAATAAATTAGCGATTTTACCGAACGCCTGGTGGATGCCTTACGGCGCGAACGCGATTGAAACATTCAAAGGTTTCGCCAAATACTTTGCGTCGGGTTCGCTGTTTCAGACGGCAAAACTAACACCGAAATTATTAAAAAGAATTATTGAACTGCGAAAGAAGTAAATCATAAAACGCCGGTCAAAAACGGATTTGATGTTTTTTCCTGTCCGATAGTCGTATCTTCACCGTGTCCCGAATAGACGATAAAATCATCGCCGAACGGCAAAATTTTAGCCGTTATCGAATTTATCAACTGCTCAAAATCGCCGCCGGGCAAATCCGTTCTGCCGATTGAACCGGCAAACAGGCAATCGCCGCTAAAAACTTTTTTTTGCGTTTCTTCGGCTAAAACGATGTGTCCGCGCGAGTGTCCAGGCGTGTGCCGAATCTTAAAATTCAGATTGCCGACCGCGTAAATTTCGCCGTCCCGCCAATTTCTCGACAACTGCGGCGGAATTTCAAATTCAAGCCCCAAAGCCTTTAACTGATGTGGCGGAATGCCCATAAACAAAGGCTGTTCGGGCAAACCGTAATACAAATCTTCATCGTCTTGGTGCAGAATAATTTCCGCGTCCGGGAAAAGTTTATGCAAATCCGCCACGCCGCCGATGTGGTCGAGATGCGCGTGCGTCAGAGTTATCGCCTGTAATTCGAGATTGTTTGTCCTGACAAATT
>JAJAYR010000496.1 GCA_026786155.1 Pyrinomonadaceae bacterium | reverse complement strand
CTGCCTTTCCGTTAAATTATGACAATCAATGAGGCTGTGCCTCACTCGTGTCGCCGCCACGGTGAGGCGCAGCCTCATCAAAAATGACGCATCTCGGAAAGGCAGAGCCTTTCCGCACATCGGCGGGCAAAGCCCGAAAAACGACCTTTGAGTAAGGCGAATTATTAAATGTCTGAAGCAGAATCAATCATCGAATTTCAGGGCGTTGATTTTACCATCGGCGCGACGAAGATTCTCGACAATCTTAATTTGCTGATAAATAAAGGCGAAACGCTCGTGCTGCTCGGCGAATCGGGCTGCGGCAAGACGACGACTTTGAAATTGATAAATCGCTTGATTGAACCGACCGGCGGCACGGTTTTAGTTGAAAACAAATCAACCGCCGTTTGGGACGCGATAAAATTGCGGCGGCGCATCGGCTACGTTTTGCAGGAAGCCGGACTTTTTCCGCATTTCACCATCGCCGAAAACGTCGCGCTGATTCCAAGTTTGGAAAACTGGAACGAAGCCGACAAAAAAGCGCGAACGGCGGAAATGCTCGAGATCGTCGGCTTGCATCCGAACAAATTTGCCGCCCGCTTCCCGCACGAACTTTCCGGCGGACAACGCCAGCGCGTCGGTGTCGCCCGCGCTCTCGCCGCTAATCCGCAAATTTTACTGCTTGACGAACCGTTCGGCGCACTCGACCCGATAACGCGCCATAATCTGCAAAAAGAATTTGCTAATTTAGTTAAAAGGTTGGGCAAAACCGCCGTTTTCGTAACGCACGATTTGCGCGAAGCGATGCTTTTGGGTTCGCGCATCGCTTTGATGGACAAAGGCAAAATCGTTTTGCTGGACACGCCCGAAGACTTTTTGAAATCCGATGAACCGCTCGTCAAAGCGTATCTGGAAACGGTTTTAAACTAACGCTGACTTTGGATAAAAAATTTTAACCGCAGAGACGCAGAGTTTTATTTAAGGTCAGCATCACCCGTTCTGACGCTTCTTAATTAATTCAAGTTGGCGGTGATAAAACTTTGGATATTACAACCGCGAAAGACGCGAAAGGCACGAAAAAAAGAAGAATTCTTGATTGCTTTCGCTTAATTTTTTAGCGTATTCCGCGTATTTAGCGGTTAGTTTTTCTTTTTAGAAAAGAACGATAATGAATTTTTTCGAGTTTCTCCAACAAAATTGGTCGGAATTATTCGCCCTGACGCGCGAACATCTGCTGCTCGTTTTCATTTCGACTTTGTTTGCCGTCGTCATCGGCGTTCCGCTCGGCGTGTTGCTGACGCGGCGCAAATCTTTGCAAACGCCGGTTTTGGGCATCGCCAATATCTTTCAAACCGTGCCGAGTCTGGCGTTGTTCGGGATTCTGATTCCGCTGCCGTTCATTGGCGGTATCGGCGCGAAAACGGCGATTATCGCGCTCACGCTTTATTCACTTTTGCCGATTATCCGCAACACCGTTACGGGAATTTTGAGCGTTGACGCGAAGGTGCGCGAGGCGGCGGAGGCGATGGGTTTGACCGATTGGCAGATTTTGAAAATGGTCGAATTGCCGCTCGCCGCGCCCGTAGTTTTAACCGGAATTCGCGTCGCGGTTGTCATCTCCGTCGGCGTGGCGACGATTGCGGCGGCGGTCGGCGCGGGTGGATTGGGAACATATATTTTTCGCGGTCTGCGGCAAAATGACAACAATCTGCTGCTCGCGGGCGCGATTTCGTCGGCTCTGCTCGCGCTTTCGGCGGATTTTTTACTGGGGCAAATCGGGAAAACTTTCGACTTTACCAATCGCGTTTCAAAGACGCGCCGAAAATTCGTCTTCGCCGGTGCAGCAATTTTAATTTTAGCGATTTTCGGTTGGAGTTTTTGGCAGAAAACTAATGTTCAAACGGCGAATTCAGACGATAAAATCCGCGTCGGCTCGAAGGATTTCACCGAATCGGTAATTTTAGCCGAAATTCTGGCGCAGATGCTCGAAAAAAAAGGCGCGGCGGTTGAAAGACAATACGAACTCGGCGGCAATCTCGCGCACGAAGCACTTTTATCAAATCAAATTGACGTTTATCCCGAATATACCGGCACGGCTTACACGGCGATTCTCAAACATCCGCCGATCACCGACGCGGCGGAAGTTTATCAAAAGACGAAAACCGAATACGCCGAAAATTTCGGTTTAAATCTGAGTCCGCCGCTCGGATTTTCCAACGATTTTGCGATTTTAGTTCGCGGTGAAACGGCGCGAAAAGCGAATTTGAAAACCATCTCCGATGCCGTTCCGAACTCGAAAAACTGGCAAGCCGGTTTCGGTCAGGATTTTATGTCGCGGGCGGACGGTTACGCCGGATTTGCCAAAGCGTATAATTTTCAATTCGCCAAACAGCCGCGCGAGATGGATTTATCTTTGACCTATCGCGCTCTGGCGGCGGGGCAAATTGACGTGATTGCGGGAAATTCGACCGACGGCTTGATAACCGCGCTCGATTTATTTCAACTCGCCGACGACCGTCGTTATTTTCCGCCGTATCAAGCTGTTTTCGTCGTTCGCCGGGACAAATCGGAACTGCTCGACGAAACTTTTGAACAATTAAAAAATGCCATTTCGACCGACGAAATGCGCGGCTTGAATTACGAAACCGACGGCAATAAGCGTCAGCCGAAAGAAGTCGTCGCGGAATGGATTGAAAAGAAAAACTTTTAAGACTAACGCGAAAGATTGAATTTTCCCCTTGAGGCAAGTTTTTCGACTTCATTGCCTTGATTTTGAAGCATTCTCGGTCGGGGGCGAAAATTTTCAAAAAAACGTGAATGTCGGCTGCAATACAACAGTATTTTTCCGTAAAATAAATCTTTAACTGATGTTACGCAAAAATGCGGCTCTGCCTTTCCGTTGAGTTTCTCCTAATTTTAGCGAGGCTGCGCCTCACGCTGGCGGCACAGCCGCAAAATTTCAGAGAGTAACGACCGGAAAGGCGCAGCCTTTCCGCCCATCGGCGAGCAAAGCCCGAAAAAAATTCGCGGCTTAACATCAGTCTTTAATTAATAAAATGACTTCGCCCGACTCAATCAAATCTTGTCAAACTTTAATTGCCGCCGGGATAAAACGCGAGTGCCGCGTGTCCGTCGTTATTCCGATTCACAATGAAGCCGCTTATTTGCCGGAAACCTTGAAATGTTTCGCCCGTCAAATTGATTGGCGGGAAAGACCGCTCAACCCGAATCTCTTTGAAATAATAATTTTTGCCAACAACTGCACCGACGAATCCGCCGCGATTGCCCGCCGCTGGCAAAAGCAAAACAAAGCGTTAAATGTCTATGTCGCCGAAGCCGATTTGCCGCCGGAAAATTCCAACATCGGATTTGTCAGACGTTTGTTGATGAACGAAGCCGACCGCCGTTTGCGAAACAACAACCAGCAAGGCGGAATTATAATGACGACTGACGGCGACACCTGCGTTGCGCCGAACTGGATTGCGGCAAATCAACGGGAAATAAAACACGGCGCGGATGCCGTCGGCGGGCGCATTTTAATCAATCCGGCGGAAATCCGAAAAATGGACGGCAAAGCGAAGCGATTTCATCTGCTCGATACGGGTTATCGGCTGTCGGCGGCGGAACTCGAAGCGCGTCTCGATTACGTTTCGCACGATTATCTGCCGCGCCATCACCAGCATTTTAACGGCAGTTTCGCTGTTACCACCGACGCTTTCCGGCGAGCAGGCGGCGTTCCCGACGTGCGTTTTTTGGAGGACGTGGCTTTTTATCATTCGCTGCTGCGCGTTGACGCGCGTTTTCGGCACAGCCCGACCGTTCGCGTAACGACTTCCGCCCGCCGTTCCGGGCGCACCGAATCGGGTTTGTCCACGCAAATCAACGAATGGACGATTATGGGACAAAACGCGGACGATTACTTCGTCGAAAGCGCACAATCCATCGAACGGCGGATTTGTTTGAGAAGACGACTGCGCGATTTATGGAATCGCGGCGCGGCGGCTGTTTCCGTTTCCGAAATCGCCGCGCTCGCCGGTCAATTATTCGTCTGCAAAAGTTTTCTGCAAGCCGAATTTCACGATTCAAAAACTTTCGGCGGAATGCTCGAAAGAGTTCAGCACGAACAAATCCGAATCGGCGAATGGAAGAAAAATTTCCCGCTCGTAACGGTTGAAAAAGCACTTTTCGATTTGCGGCAAACGCTCGAAACATTGCGGCGCGAAAAGCGGAAAAACAATCAAAGTTTCGCCCACACGTCGAGCCGGTAATCTTCAGTTCGACGCGCTTCGAGATGCCGCGTTTGACCTTCGACAAATTTTGCAAAAGAATCGTGAACAGCATCGCCCGTCTGCGGATAATCAGCGACGAAATGCGTCCAGTGAACGAGAACGACGCTGCCGTTCGGTTTCAGATGCGCGATTATTTTTTCCCGCGCCCGCCGCCAATCTTCGACGCTCAAATAATAACCGACTTCCGAAACGACGATTAAATCGAAATTTTTGTCGTCGGGAAATTCGCCCGGAATCTGCATTTTTTTTAATTGCACGTTGGGCAAATTTCGGCATCGCTGACGCGCCTGACGCAACGCTTTTTCGTTGACGTCAATCGCCAGCAGCGATTCGCACTTTTCCGCCAATTGCGCCGTTAAAACGCCGATTGAACAGCCGATTTCAAACGCCGCTTCGTATTTTTCAAAGGGCAGAGCGGCGATGGTCGCGGCGTATTTCCGCGTTTCATATTCGCTCGCCGCAAAATTCCAGGGGTCGTCATTAGCGTTATAAACGTCTTCAAAGTATTCGGGCGCAAGCGAATTTTTTGCCGGTTCGTCGTTCATTTAATTTCTTCCAGATAAATTTCAAAAGGCGCGGCGAAATGCGCTAAAACTTCCGGCGAAAGTCGAAAACCGTTCGGGTCGTCGTCAATTAAATCGGTCGTCTGCGAAAGATGTGCGTGAATCGCCCGTTGTTTTTTTTCAATCGTTTCGGAGACATCGAGCCGCCAAATCTCGATTTCGTTTTCGCGCGGCAAATCCTTTGTCTCCGCCATTTCCCAGAGCCATATCGGATATTCGAGAATCCGAAATTTCACATCGAATAAATCGTTCGCCGCGCTGAAAATTTGCCACGTCGCCCGGTGGTCGGGATGCGGGTCGCGCCGCCACGGAACGACAATTGTTTCCGGCTGGTCAGCGGCGAGAAAATCTTTTATCGTTTCAACCGCCGCCGTAAAATCAGTCGCATTTTCGCCCGGAACGCGGCGGTCGCCGAGGCGCAAGAATTTCACTTTGTCCGATGAAACGCCCAAGATTTCGAGCGCGGCAATCATCTCGCTTTCGCGTATATCGCGCAATTTTTCCGGCGGAAATTTTTTTGAATTCGGATGCGAGAGTGTGCCGTCGCTCATCGTCAAAACACCGACTTCGAGATTGTGTTTCCGCAGCAGCGCAATTGCGCCGCCGCAGCCCAGAGATTCGTCGTCCGGGTGCGGCGCGACGATTAAAGTTTTGCCCCAACAAACAACTGTTTCGGCTTTTTTCAAGGCGATTTTTGATAAATCGTTAAACGGCTTCGGCACAAAATTACTCATCGTCGTTTCGCCATAAATGCACGTTCGGCGCGTCGCTTTCCAAGACGTATCTGCCGATTCCGGTCAGAGTCGCGTCCGGCGCGGCTTGGCGCAGATACATCGTCAAATCGCGGATAACCCGTTCAAAATGATACGGTTTGAGCAGTCCGCGGCTGCCGATTGAGCGCGTCGCCCGCAGCATCGCGTCCTGACAAATCTGCTCGACTGCCGTCCGCATCATTCCCGCGTAACTTAAAATTTTGCCAATTTTTTCCGGCTTTTGGTCGCGCAGATAGTCGTCGAAAATTTCGGCGGATTTTTTCAAGAATAAATTTCCGCTTTCGATGGCGATTGCCATTTCGCCCAGCCGCATCTGCTGAAAAGCGTCGTCGGTGCGGTTTATTTCGCGCAAAAATTTTCTGGTCAAATCAAACAAAAGTTCCGCCGCGCCGAGTTGGACGGCGGCGAAACGAATCGCCCCGCCGCTGAAAAACGGCTGGCGATAATAATCGTCCGGTGCGCCGACGATTTCGTTTTCGGTGATTTCAACGTCCGTAAAATCAACGCGGTAACTGCGCGACGACTGCATTCCAATCGGTCGCCAAAACGAATCGTCAATTTTAGTTTCGACCGTTTCCACCGGCACGACGAACATTTGCCAGCCGCCGTCGGGCAATTTTCCCGTAACAATCGGACGGTTGACGTATTCAACGCCGGTCGCAAATGTTTTCGCGCCTGCCAGCCGAAATTTGCCGTCGCCGTGCGGGAAAATCTTCACGCCGTCGCCCGCTTCGGTGTTCCACACGCCGAAAATCTGTTTTTCGCGGACGGCATCAATCGCCAACCTTTCGATTTGTTTTTCCGTGCCGTATTCGTTGATTAACTGCGCGGCGTTGAAATGTCCTTCATAAACGCGCCCGACGACGAGATTTCCATAGCCGAAGGTTTTGAGTAAATTGAGAAGTTCACCCGTCGTCGCGCTTTCGATGCCGAGACCGTCGCCGCCGTATCTTTTCGGAAAAACGGTTTTTAATAATCCGGTTTCGGCGAACTTTTTGAAAGTTTCCGCCGGAAACGAATCGGTTTGGTCGGTTGCCGCCGCTTCCGCCAAAATGTCGGCGGCAAGCGCGTCGGCGATGGTCAGAAGTTCGGAAATCGAAGTTTTGTCCGAAACATATTTTGTTTGCAATCCGGCTCTCATAATTTATTTTAACCTGAGTTCGGGATAAGATTTTTACACCACAGAGACACCGAGACACCGAGTTTTACAAACAACTTCGTTAGCAAAGCGCGACTATTTTAACTAAAAAGCAATCTGCCTCTCGTATTTACCCCTAAAATTTCTCTGTGCCTCAGTGTCTTTGTGGTAAATTTCTTCTTAACCCGAACTGACGTTATTTTAAGTTAAACGCCAAATCGAAATCGTTCAAATTCGACATTTATTTATTCGCCGAATCTTTTTCAAAATTTATCTGCCGTTTTATTTCCGCCGCCAAAGGTTCGTAAATTTCACGCACCCCGCAATCGTTCGCGTAGTCCCATAAACCGTTGCAGCAATGGCGGTCGTCGTCCCAACCCGGATGATTGACAATCGGATAAAGGCAAATTCCCAACACCGGCACACCGTTTTCGACGGCGATTTGCACTTGGTCGCCGACGTATCGAAACCATTCGGGACGCGCTTCGTCTTCGATTCCCGTTTCGGCGACGAACAGCGGAATTTTAAAACGCTCGTAGAAATCCCGCAGCATTTCGTTGAGCGGTTTGTAATCCCGACTGCCGCGCCAAACGCGCCGCCCGCCCGGATGCCGCCATTGGCTGTCCTGATAATAATTAACCCCGACGGCATCAACAATTTTCGGACTGCCGCCGAGTTCCGGCTCGTCTTTTCCCAGAAGCACGTCGAGCGCGTGAAACTGCGAGTTATGATAATTTCGCGCGTCAATGACATTTTCCGGCTTCTTTCCGCGCGGAATGACGTTGATAATCGGGTCGGTCTGAATCAGAACGGCGTTCGGCGCGATTTTTTTTATCGCTTCGGCGGCGGCAATCGAGGCTTTCAAAAGCTGTCGTTTCACTTCGTCGCCGCGCTGTCTGAAATACGGAAACCACCAGCCGACTTCGCCCGCCGCCCACGCGAAAAACGAGATTTCGTTAAAGAGACACAAATAAGGCGTTTCGATTTTTTCCGCCAGCAGCAGTTCGGTAAATTTCCCCGAAAAAGCGGCGAACCGCTCGACAAATTCCGCGCTCATTATATCCAAATCGTCCGGGTAGCCGTAATGAAATAAATCCCAAATGACCTGCAAACCTGTTTCCCGCGCGGCGCGAATCTGCGAAATCGCGCTCGAAAAATCGTATTGAGACGGCGTTTTTTCAATCAGATGCCAGCGCAAACCGTCACGGGCAGTCAGCATTCCGAGGTCGGTTAAACGCTGGTAATCCTGAAAAGCAAATTCGTCGTGGCGCGTCGCGGCGATAACGTCCAGGCGTTTGCCGTCGCCGCGCCGGTGCGTCGAACATTCAAAACCGCCCATCAGAAAACTTTGAAATAAATCGTCGTTTGCCGCCGATTCGGTCGGCGTTTTTCGGTCGGCGTTTGCCGAAACCGTGTTTGCTGTTTTCATAATCCTTAAAAAATTATCCGCTGATAATATGCGCGGAAGCAAATTGATTTTTTGAGAAGGCGATATTTCTCCGATTCGACGCGGCGTTTTTGAAACGGTTAAAAACGTCTTTTATTTAAGCCGCGTTTTATAATGTATGTCAGATTACAAATCCGGTTTGTGAAAAGATGTATAATTTTCTCAAGTGATTTAATTTAAGCAGGTGAGCAAAAGTTTGGCGACGTTTTATTTTTAGTTTGGAGTTCCGTCTTCAGACGGTTTCCCGCCGCGCTTCGCTGGCGGGCGAGCCGCCTCAAGGCGGAACTCCGAACGAAGCCGAACATTTTTAATTTAATTCTGTCCACTTACTTAAACGCTTTCATCAATGACATTCGGTTTCTTTTTGGTGAAGATTCCGTTGACGGAATACATCGTTTGTCGTTTGAAAGTTTTGCCGTCAAACCATTGCCCGTTTTTGAATTCATAAACAAATCGCCTCAAATTACGATTTGAAACGTAAATTTTATGATTTGAAATCTGGTTTTTGAGTCGCGCATGAAAAGATTAGTTGATGCCGATAAATTCTTCGTCCAAAACAGAAGATTTTTGAGTGAGAAAATCGAAAGTATGAATTCGGCTGCGCCCCATTTCTTTCGCTTGGTAG
>JAJAYR010000495.1 GCA_026786155.1 Pyrinomonadaceae bacterium | reverse complement strand
CATTTACTTAAACGGCGGAATGTTGGCGGGCAAACCGGCTCGCATAAAAAACCGAGCGAAGGCTTGTGAAAAATGTTCGAGATATGGCGATTTCAAACGCCGGCGACTTTCCAAAGATTCGGCGTGTTTCGTCAAAAACTCAAACGGCAAACTGTAAATTTCCCGAAAATCCACGACCAGACATTCTCGATTGTTTTCGGGATTTTCAAAAGGCGAAAATAAATGAAAACCTTCTATTTTGGCTTTTCTGACTTGTTCCCAAAAGCCTTTTTGCGCGGCTTTCGGATTTACCTGTTCAAATTCCGCCACCGAATAAATTGGGCAAAGTGCGACGAGTTCGTTTTTTCCGTTTTCCAAGTCGCAGCTTTGCGTAACGATAATCAGATTTGCAAATCCGATTTGAATTTCTAGTGTTAGATTTTCCTGTGGGATTTCCGAATAAAAAGGAACAGGGCAATTCGTTAAGTAATCGCCCTGTTTTAAAGCTGCTTCCGCGACTTTTTCCCAAAAAGATTCAGCCGTCATAAATTATTCTCTTCAAAATCGCTGAAATCGTATTTCATCGGCTTTCGGCGACCGGCAATCTTAAAATTAGCTGTAACTTTAAATCTATTTCTCGGCGAAATTCGATTTAGCTTATGAATGTCAAGGTTCTTTGCTTCCGCTGTTTCTCCCGTTGTCGGCGTTCGTTCAAATTTTTCCTGACGCTCTTTGAGAACCGCTTCGATACTCTCGCCGTCAGCCAGATTCGTATTTTCGGCAAATAAATTATCAAAGAAATCACCCGGCAAATCTTTGACGGATGGTTTTTTCTCAAATTCTTCAATCACTTTTTCCAACGCCCGTTCAACCGTTTCACTTTCGGTTTTTGTTCCGAGTAAATGCTTGGCTTTATTCAATTTAACTTTGCTCGAAATAGTTACGATGACTGACATATTTCACCTCAAAACCGATTTTATCATAATTCGACCGTCACTTTTTGTCATTGTTCGCGCACTTGCAGAAACTCATCAACTTCAGCGCGAATTTTCGCCTGCGTTTTCTCGTCTTTCGGAAAATCGAAATCCTTTTCAGTAAAAACTTTAACCTTATTTTCACGTAGAAACTTTTCCAATCGCGCTTTCGGCGAACCTTCGACTGCGTTTTCCTGTGCAATTGTTTCTTCAACTAATGTTTCCGCCATTTTTCTCACGCTCCTTTCGTTCGGCTATTTTATAACAAATTCGCCTTGCGCGAAATTCCAAATCAATTTTCTGAAAAAAACTCTCCGTGCAGTCTTTTAATCACTTCGTTCACCACGTTTTCCTGCACCACGAAAGTCATATTGACGCTCGATGCGCCGTGCGAGATGAGCGAGATATTGATGTCGGAAATGGCGGCGAAAATTTGTGCCGCCACGCCGGAAGTATCGCGCAAACCGCTGCCGACAACGCAGACGACCGCTTGCTGCGGTTCAATTTCGACCGTGCCGATGCGCCTTAAATCCTTGACGACCGCTTCGAGCGAAGCGGTGTTGTCGAGCGTTAAAGAAACGGAAACTTCCGAAGTCGTAACGACGTCAACGACCGTGCGGTGGCGTTCAAAAATCTGGAAAATCGCACTCATAAAACCGTATGCGCCGAGCATTCGGGCGGACGTGATATGCAGAATCGTGATGCCTTTTTTGTAGGCGATGGATTTTACTTTGCGCGGCGTTGATTGGGACGACGGTAGAATCATCGTGCCGCGCATTTCCGGTTCGTGCGAATTGCAGACGCGCACCGGAATTTGCCAATCAACCGCTGGCTGAATCGTTTTCGGATGCAGCACCTTCGCGCCGAAATAGGCGAGTTCGGCGGCTTCTTCGTAAGACAAAGTTTTTAAGGTTCGCGCTTCGGGGCAGATGCGCGGGTCGGTCGTCAACACGCCGGTAACGTCCGTCCAAATTTGGATTTCACGCGCCTTGAGAGCCGCGCCGACGAGTGCCGCCGAATAATCCGAGCCGCCGCGTCCCAAAGTCGTCGTTTCGCCGCCGCGACTCGCCGCGATAAAGCCGCCGAGAACCGGAACTTCGCCGCGTTCGATAATCGAGCCGAGTTCGAGCCGAACGATTTTTTCGGTTTCTTCCCAAATCGGGTTTGCCGCGCCGTGTTCGTCGTCCGTAACAATCAAACGCCGCGCGTCGGCGAAACGCGCGTTGATATTTTTGGAGCGCAGAACTTCCGTTAAAAGCCGCGACGCAAGCAGTTCGCCGTAAGCGACGATGACATCTTTCAGCAATTGAACGGGCAGACTGCGGCGCGAAACTCTATCTAAAATTTCGCCGAGTTCTCTTTTCGATTTTTCGATTTCGGAGTAAAAGGATTTTTTCGCTTCGTCGCTCAAAAAATGTTCGGCGACTTCTAAATGCCGCGCAAAATGCGGCGCGAGCGACTCGAAAGCCGTTTCGGGTTCGTTTTTTCCCGCTAAATAAAAGGCGTTTAATAAAGCGTCGGTAACTTTCGTCATCGCCGAAGTAACGACGACCGGCTGGTTTTCGATTTGTTCGGCGACGATGCGGCAGACGCGCTCAAACGCCGCGCTGTCGCCGACCGACGTGCCGCCGAATTTCATCACCGTCGCTCTGTTTTCCGTATTCACTCAAAAGATGTTCAAATTTCACGCGCTGAATTGTCAAGTCAAACGGCAAAAATGTTAAAGTATATTTTTCAAAAAATCGCCAATGAAAACCCAAAAACTCGCCGCCATTGACATCGGCTCGAATTCTTTAAAACTCGTTATCGTCGAAGCCGCCGCCAGCGATTCGTTCACCGTGATTTTGCAGGAGCGCGAGCGCGTCCGGCTCGGACACGACACGCTGAAAACTCATCTTTTGTCCGCCGAAGCCATCAATTTATCGGCGGCGACAATCGCTAAATTTCGCTCGATTGCCGAAAGCCGTTCAGTTGATTCGATTATCGCGGTGGCGACGGCTTCGGTGCGCGAAGCCGACAATTCAGCGGAATTTGTTCGTGAAATTGAAGAAAGAACCGGCGTGCGCGTCGAAGTTTTGTCGTCGGTTGAAGAAGCCAGATTGATTGGCATCGCCGCCGCGCAGTTTTTCGACGCGAAAAACGAGACGCTTTTGAACATTGACATCGGCGGCGGTTCGACTGAATTATCATTGATGAAAAACGGCGAACCTTACAAACTTTTTTCGATGAAACTCGGCGCGGTCGGCTTGACGGAAAGATTTATTTTCTCGAATCCGCCGCGCACCAAAGAACTCGAAAACCTGCAAGCCGAAATCACTTTCGCGCTCGAACGCCCGCTGCGAAAAATGAAAAATCAAACGTGGCAGATTTCGACCGGAACTTCCGGGACGATTATGAATCTGACGACGCTTTTGAATTTTCAAACCGCCGAAACTGCCAACGCGCAGCCGGAAATTCAATTTAAAAAGTTAGTCGCGCTCAATAAAATGCTCGCGCGAATTCCTTTGGAAGAACGCGCCAAACTTCCTTCAATCAGCCTGTCGCGTGCCGAAGTCATCGTCGCCGGCGGGCAGATTCTCGAAGGCGTCATGCGGGCTTTCAAAATCGAAAAACTTCAGCCGTGCGGTTACGCTCTGCGTGAAGGCGTGATTATTGATTATTTACGCGAAATCGAATCGGAGTCCTTGCCGCCCGTTCCCGATGTCGAAGACAAAAAACTGCGCGATGTTTTCGCCGTCGGCAGACGTTTCGGCTACGAAGAATCGCATGCCTTGCAGGTCGCGGATTTGGCGGAAAAAATGTTCGACGCGCTGGAGCCGATTTACAAAATTGGACGACCCAACCGGACTCTTTTAGCCGCCGCCGCGCTCCTGCACGATGTCGGCTATCACATCTCGCACGAATCGCATCACAAACACTCATTTTACTTGATAAAAAACTCCGAAATGACCGGCTTTTCCGAACCGGAAAAAACGATTATCGCGCTCGTTGCGCGGTATCATCGCGGCTCTCTGCCGAAGGAAAAACACGCAGAATTTATGCAGCTAAACGAACGAGACCGCCAGACGGTCGCCCGTTTGGGAGCGATTCTGCGGCTCGCCGAAGCCTTAGACCGCGGACACGAAAACCACATTCAAAACGTCAAATTCAAACGCGAAAAAAACGTCTTATCGCTCAAACTCGTCAGCGACAAAGATTGTCAAATCGAACGCCAAGCCATTGAACAGAAAAAGGATTTGTTTGAATTGGCGTTCGAGTGCAGTTTGCAGGTTTTATAAGCAGGTGAGCAGAAGTTTTGAGGTATTTTGAAAAGTTCTGAGTCCAAACGCGGAACGCCCTT
>JAJAYR010000494.1 GCA_026786155.1 Pyrinomonadaceae bacterium | reverse complement strand
TCCTTCTTCCTTCAAATTACTGCCCCTGACCGAGCGCGTAGCCGGCTTTGCCGTCGAAGTTGTAGAGGTGTTCGGTTTTGATAAAATCCAAACCGTTCGCCTCGAAGCGTCCGAGCAGGTTGATGACTTGCTGTTTGGTCAACGTGCCGCCGTCGGTGTCGGACATAAAGCGGCAACGCCAGTGGTCAACGCAGAACGTATCGGGTTGACCGTTCGGATAAACTTTTGTGCCGCGATTGGAAATCATCACGAGTTTTGCGCCGTCGCCGTTGACTTTCTCGACGAGCGCGCCGAGTTCGTCAGCCGCGCTGAAGAATTTGCCGTTCCACCAGTGAACGAAAACGTCTATGCCGACTAATTCTTTTTTCTGCGGCTCACGAATCGTGTAGAGCGGTTTCGTCGCGGTTTCGCCCGATTCTTCGATGATTTTGTAATCAACGGCTTTCAAAGTCGCGGGTTTTTGTCCGATGCGTTTGCAAACTTCTTCGGCAAATTCTTTCGTGCCGACGGTTTGCTTCGTCGTGCCTTCGCGCGCGATGTCGTAGGTGTGAACTCCGTCTTCCATCGTTTTCAGCCAAGCGTTGTGCGCCAAAGTTGCGATGTCCGGCTGGTTGATGTGAATCAGCATCATCACCGCGCCCAAAAACAAGCCCGACGGATTCGCTTTGTTTTGTCCGGCGCGTTTCGGCGCGGAACCGTGAATCGCTTCAAACATCGAGACGTTTTCGCCGATGTTCGCCGAACCTGCCAGACCGACCGAGCCGGTCATTTGCGCCGTTACGTCCGACAAAATATCGCCGTAAAGATTCGGCATCACGAGGACATCGAACATTTCCGGCGCAGTCGCCAATTTCGCCGCGCCGATGTCAACAATCCAAGATTCGTTTTCGATGTTCGGATATTCGGGCGCGATTTCGTCAAAGACTTTGTGGAAAAGCCCGTCGGTCTGCTTCATAATGTTGTCTTTGACGAAGCAGGAGACTTTTTTGCGGTCGTTCTTTTGAGCGTACTCAAAGGCATAGCGCACGATTTTTTCGCAGCCCGGACGCGAGATTAATCTCAAACACTGCTCGACCATATCAGTCTGCCGGTGTTCGATGCCGCCGTAAGTGTCTTCTTCGTTTTCGCGGACAATGACGACATCCATCACCGGAAACCTGGTGTCAACAAACGGCGCGTAAGAAACGCACGGGCGAATGTTCGCATACATTCCCAAACTTTTTCTGACCGTTACGTTGAGCGATTTAAAGCCGCCGCCCTGCGGAGTCGTAATCGGAGATTTCAGGAAAACTCTCGTTCTTCTTAAACTTTCCCAACTCTCCGGCGCGATTCCGGCGGAATTGCCTGAATTATAAACTTTCTCACCGATTTCAATCGTTTCGATGTCCAGTCTTGCGCCCGCTTCTTTTAAAATGTGCAAAGTCGCGTCCATAATTTCAGGACCGATGCCGTCGCCGTGCGCGACCGTAATTGGTGTATTTGCCATACTGTTTGACTTAAATTTCCTCGGTTAAATTTTTGATATAAAGACTAAATGAATGATTTTATCGAAAATGCCGAATTCACGCAAAGACGCGCTATAAACGGAAATAAAAATGGAATTGTATCGAAAATTTTAGAAGTTATGCGGTTGAAGTGATTAAACGATTCAAACGACATTCTTATCGTTTTAATAGCGAATAGTTGATAGCGAACAGCGCATAGTTGCGAAAGGCGAAGTTATTCGCTGTTCGCTATCAACTATTCGCTGTTCGGACAAAAAATTGCTTGCCAATCAATATCTCTTTCACGTTTTCGCTTTCAATTCTCCGCCGATTTTTCGATTTCTTTTGCCAAATCGAAATCGTTATGCGTAAGTCCGCCCGCGTCGTGCGTCGTAATCGCAAATTCAGCGTAGCCCCAACCGAAAGCGATGTCAGGATGATGGTCGCGTTTTTCGGCAATCGCGCCGACTTTGTTCACAAATTCCAACGCTTCGGCGAAATTGGCGAAAGCAAAGCGTTTTTTCAGATTATCGTTTTCCGTCGCCCACGATTTTAGCTCACCGATGCGTTCGGCGATTTCTTCCGCTGACAGTTTTTTCCGCGCCATTGGTTTTTAACTCCTTTCGTTTTTGGTTATACTTGGCTTTTTAGTATAACGATTTTATTTAAGATTATTCAAAAATGCGCTTTTACTCCAAATTTATAATTCTGATTTTGACCGCTTCGCTGCTCGCCTGCGCGGACGAAGAAAAACCGAGTACGCCGCTCACAACGCTCAAGGCTTACACGCTGGCAATCAAACAAAAAGACACGACGACGATGAAACTTCTGCTGTCGAACGGTTCGATAAAAATGGCGGAAGAAGAAGCCAAATCGCGCGGCGTAACGCTCGATGAAGTCGTCAGGCGCGAAACCTTGTTCGACCAGACGCAGCGCACCGTCGAATTTCGCAACGAAAAAATCGACGGCGACAAGGCGACGATTGAAATGAAGGATTCGTATAACGCCTGGAACACCGTGCCGTTCATCCGCGAAGAAGGCATCTGGAAAATTGACAAGCAAGCCGCCGCCAATATAATGATGCAGGATTTCGAGCGGCAGCAGAAAGAGAATGAAGACAAAATCAATCAGAGCAGACAGCCTTAATAGTCCGTAAATTAAGTTTTTTGGCATTTCGACAAGCGTTCAGAGTCCACGCTTGAGCGTGTTGTTTTCGCCAGCGAAGCGCGGCGAAAACGCCAACTAAAGTTTGGACTCTGAACACTCGAAAATTTAATTTACGGACTACTTAATTC
>JAJAYR010000493.1 GCA_026786155.1 Pyrinomonadaceae bacterium | reverse complement strand
GGCTTGCCCGACTCGTTGCCGAACAAACGGGCGATTTCGGCAACGGAATTTTTTCCGTCGCAGGCTCTCCAGACAAAAGCCGCCGTTTGATTCAAACAGTGAGCTTTATTCGTTTCCAAATCAAATACCAAAATTTCATCCGGCATCTCCTGGATGACCAGCCCTTCCTGGCGGGCGACCGGTTTTTGCGGGTTATTCATACTTTTCAGTTTTCTCCTCTTAAATTAAATGTTAAATGTCAATTATTTTGTTTGCGACTCGACATAACTTAAAAGCGTTTCGGCAAATTCTACAGCATCGCCTCTAACGGTTTTGACGATTATGGCACGGTTAGTCAGTTTTTTCAAGACTTCTAAAACAAATTTCGGTTTATTTCTAATCGGGAGCGTGTGCGGCAGAATTTCCATTATTCCCGCGCCCTGACTCAGCTTTCTCGGCTGCCATTTTCGCGGACTTTTCTTTGCCTTGTCATAACGGGCGATCAGCACCAACCCGACCGGAATCGTCCCGGTGGCGGCGATTCCGCCGATTGCTTCGACCGGGCAGTCCAACTGCGTCCAGTCGTCTATAATCCCGCGCAGCGAAAGCCATTTGGGAAACGGTTCGACATTGCCATCCGCGTCCAGCACGGCGTATTCGTCCGAGTAGTATGCCGCGCCTTTTTTGACCAGTTCGGCGACCAGCGTCGTCTTTCCCGAAAAACTCGTCGCCGGAATGATAATCGCCTTGCCCTGCCAGCCGACGACTCCGGCGTGCAGAAAAACTTTTCCGACGGCGAACTCGGCAACCGTGATCCGAATCCGGCTTTCCACTAAATCGAAAAAAATTTCGCGGCTGCCGTTTTCAAACAATTTTTCGTCGTTCAGGTAGAATTCCAAATTTTCGTCTTTTTTCGATCCGTTCGATTTGATGGAAAATTGATACTCGATTTCACTCGCCGCCGCCGGTTCAAACCCGTTCGGAAAAATTTTCTCCAATCCGACATAAACTTCTCGCAGATAAGCCGGTTTCGCCGCCTGAATTCCGATTTTGACTCCGAACTTTTGAAATCTCAAATAATTGCCGCTCAGGAAGTCTTTTCGCGTCGGGGATTTACTCATTCATTTTATTGCTGCCCGATGGTGGCTGCTAGTTGCTAAGTATTCGGACCCAATGCGCCTTAAAGTTCAGAGTCCACGCTTCAGCGTGTTGCCGCCCGCGAAGCGCGGACTCTGAACTTTATCGAACACCCATTTTAGTTATATTTAATTGTGTCCCACTACTTATTTTCTATTATTTTCTAAAGAAATATAAACCGATCAGCAATCCGCCAGACTGCCCAAGAATAAAAAACAGCCCCATCGTTTCCCGGTTTCTATTTTCTAAAAACAAAATTGCCAGCAGGACGTTGAGAATCGAAATCGCCCCGTACAAACCGCTGACGAATTGATGCGAAAAGCCTCTGATGACGAACTTTTGATAGAGATGTCCGCGATGCGCTTCCCAAACTTTTTCGCCGTTCAAAACGCGCCGTCCGAACGTCCACAGCGTGTCGAAGACGAACAGCCAGATTAACAAAACCGCCAGCGGAAACAAAATCCTTTGATTTTCCGAATTTGCGCCGCCCTCATTTTTCGCCAGCAGAGGCAGCACGGCGAAACTATATCCGAGAAACGCGCTGCCGACATCGCCCATAAAAATTTTCGCCGGCTGCCAGTTTCGCATTAAAAATCCGAGACTCGCGCAGGCGATGACGCCGCCGTAAAAACCGCTCGCCGGGAAACCGAAAATCGTTCCGAAAATCAGCCAGCCGATTCCGGCGGTGACGGCTTGCATTCCCGCGATGCCGTCAATGCCGTCCATAAAATTATAGGCGTTAGTCAGCCACACAATCCAGAAAAAGGTGATTAAAAGCCCGCCGCCGCCGAGGTTGAAATTTCCGAAAAAAGGGATATAGGTTTCATCGAAATAGCCCAAATTAAAAATCACCAACGCCGCCGCGGAACTGTGAATTAAAAACCGCCAAATAAAGGAAATCGTGTATAAATCGTCCAGCCAGCTAATCAGCGCGATTAAAAATGCGCCGAGCAGATAGCTCCATCGAAAATCACCCGTCCAAAAAAGGGTGGAAAAAGTGTAGGCAGCCAAACAAACTACCACAATTATCAAACCGCCGCCGTGCGGTGTCGGCGTGGTATGCGAACTTCTTTCGTTCGGCACGTCGAAAATCCGCCGCCGTTTGACCCAGCGACCGAAAATGACGACTCCCAGATAAGTCGCGCAAAATACGATAAAAAAGATAAAAATCAACACGCTTTTCCAATTTGCCGTTATTATTTTCCCGCGCCGCTCTCCGCCGCCTGTTCCCGATACCGGCGCACCTGTTTTTCCAGAGCCTCTCTGACGGAAGTCGCGGGCGTGAACCCGTAGCGGCGTTTGATTTTTTCCGCCGAATACACATCGTCCGCCAGCCATTTTTCGATGGTCGCGCCGAGTTTGGAAATTTTCTGCAACTTAAAAAAGCCGTCGTTCAATCGAAAAACCAATCTCGGCAGACCAACCGGAATTTTGAAGCCGAAAACTCTTCTTTCCAACCGGCGGGCGATTTCTCCGACAAATTCCTTCATCGAAATCGGTGCGCCCGCCAGATTGAAAATTTCCGTGGCGGGTGCTTTGGCGTGCAGTAATTTCAGACACGCCAACGCCACATCCCTTTTGTAGATTACTGTTTTTAAATTTTTACCGTCGCCGATCCAAAGAAATCTTTTTTTATCAATCGCCTCAATCAACCGTGCCACATTGCCGACGTTGGCTTCCCCGATAACCGGCGCGAGTCGGAAAATCGTCAGCGGCAGATTATTTTCCTCACACAATCGGCGACAAATTCGCTCCGCTTCCAATTTACTTTCGGCGTAGAAATTTGCCGGATTGGTCGCACATTCTTCGTCTATCGCAATTTCGTTTATTTCGATTGTCTTTCCCGCCGTCTTTCGGGTTTTCCCGGTCGGCGTTACGCCATAGACCGCCGTCGAACCGATGAGAATAAAATGTTGCGCCCCCAATTTGATTGCCAGTTCGAGAACATTTTTCGTTCCGCGCCCATTGACCGCTTCAAATTCTTCCTTTTTCGTGTCGCCGAATTGGTGCGCCAATCCTGCCGAATGGATGACGGCATCAACCTTTCCGACTTTTTCGAGTTCCGCCAAACTGTTTTCGTCGGTGATGTCCACGCTCAAAAATTCCGGCTGGTTATCCTTTCGCGGCAGTTCTTGATTTATCGAACTCGAATGTTTCCCGCCGACGGCAATTAAATCTATATTCGATTCGGCAAGCACGGCGATTATTTCCCGCCCGACAAATCCGGTCGCTCCGGTAACTAAGACTTTCATAAACTAATCTTTTCTGTTTTTTCTCACTTTTCCGACCTTGAAATTAGTCTTGCACCTCGCAGTCGTTATCAGACGCAGTAACATTTCTACTTTTCAATTACCCGTTTAATTTTACGTGCGAGCGAGTTAGCTCAACAGAGCATAGCAAGTTTTGCGACATTTTCCAGTATATTCGAGTTCATGCTTCAGCGTTTTTCCGCCAGCGCAGCGCGACGAAAACGCCAACTAAAGTTTGGACTCTGAACACCGCAAAAGACATCAAAATTTTTGCTCACCGGCTTAACACTTGCCGATATTTCTCGATTGCCGTTTCCACGGAATAATTTTCGAGAGCCGCTTGCCGGGCGCGGATGCCGATTGCCGGAAGATTTTCCCGCTCCTCATAAATTTTATAAATCGTTTTTAGCAGTTTCTCCGCATCGCGCGGCGCGACCGTCCAGCCGACTTTTTCTTCGTCAATCACCCGCGCCACTTCCGAATTGTCTTCGGTCAAGGCGAGAATCGGTTTGCCCGCCGCCAATAGATTATAGGTGCGGCTGGGCATCGCCACGCCATACATTTTTTTGACCAGCGCGACTAATCCGACATCGCACGCATTGAGAAAAAATTTCTGCTCACCGCGCGGGCGCGGCGGCAAAACCGAAACATTTCTCATCCGGTGCGTCTCGATTTCCTTCTCCAGCCATTTTTTTTTGACTCCCGAACCGATAAACAGAAAGTGAAAGCGGTCGTCATTTTTCAGTTCGGCGGCGCATCTGACGATGGTTTCCAAATCCTGCGGATGTCCCATATTGCCCGCATATAAAAAGACGAATTTATCCGTGATACGCAGTTCTTTAAGCAGTTCATTACTCGCTCGCGGCAGCGGCTCGACTTCTTCGAGCGAAGCCCAATTCGGTATCACGAAAATTTTTTTCCGATTTTTTTCGCCGCTCATCTGACTGCCCACTAATTCCGCCATATCGCGCCCGACGACGATTATTTTTTCCGCTCCGTCGTATTACCGTTCGTTCAATTTGTTCAGCGTTTTGATAAACAGCGAATCGGGTTTGGATTTTCCGACGGCGGTCAAAATCTCCGGGTATTTATCCTGCACGACCAGCGTATAAGCGGCGCGGCGCAGTTTTGCCGCCCCCGCCGTAATAAACGGCAGCGACGGCGGAGCCGAAACGACCAGCACCGAATCACCTCTTTGAAACTTCCGAATTGATTTCAAAAACATCGCCAGTCCGAGCGTCAGCATATTAACCAGCCGCAGCAGCAAGACGTTTTTATCGAAGGTCGTTCCCCAGACGCGAAAAATTTCGACGTTGCGATGAACTTCCCTTTTCGGTGCCTGCGTTCCGCGAGCCGCGTAATTCGGCTGCCCGCAAATCACCCGGACATCGAAATCACCCGACAGACCTTCGGCGATTTGCGTCAAATAATACCCTGTCTGATTGTCTTCCGGGTAATAAAGTTCCGTGTTTATCCAGAGACGTTTTTTAACTTCCGCCGGTAATTTTCCGTTCGACTTCATTTCAACTGTGTTTCGCTGTAACTTTTAGATATGTTTTCTGACGCTGGTGTAGCCCAAAACAATTTTGCTGACCACCTGCGCCACATTTTCCGCTAAGTATTCCTTCGGGGCAGTCCAGTTGGACGGCTGTGAAATCGCCATCTCGACCGCCCTGACAATCGCGTCGGTTTCCGCGCCGCTCAGGAGATTGCTGCCGCATTCCATCGTTTCCGGGCGTTCGGTAACGTCGCGCAGAGTGATGTTCGGGACCCCGAAAATCGCGCATTCTTCCTGCACCGTGCCGCTGTCGGTCAACACCGCGAGCGCGTTTTTTTCCAGTTTGACGAAATCGAAAAAACCGAGCGGCTCCAGCAGTTTGATTTTATCCGATGTGGTTTTTAAGCCGAATTTTTCGAGTTTTTCGGCGGTGCGCGGGTGAACGCTGACTAACATCTTTTTGTCGAATTTTTCAACCACCCGTTCAAAGGCTTCTAAAATCTTTTTCAATCTTTCGACTTTATCAACATTTTCCGAGCGGTGCAGCGTGACTAAAAAATAATCGAATTCCCTGACCGCGAATTTTTCCAACGCCGGACTGTTATCAATGCGGTCGGAAAATATATCGAGAACTTCCTTGATCGGATTTCCCGTGACGAAAATTCGTTCGCGCTCGATGCCTTCGGCGACCAGATTTTCCTTGCTCCGCTCGGTATACGGCAGCAGAATCGTGCTGGAATGGTCAATAATTCGCCGGTTGATTTCTTCCGGGACGCGGTTGTCGAAACAGCGGTTGCCCGCTTCCATATGGAAAACCGGAATGCCGCGCCGCGCCGCGGCAATCGCCGATAAAGCACTGTTCGTATCGCCTAAAATCAAAACCTTGTCCGGCTGATACCTTTCTAAAACTTCGTCCGCGCGGGTCAAAATCTGTCCGGCTTGGTCGCCGAAACTTTTCGATTTGATGCCGAAATGCACATCCGGCGGGCGCACTTCCAAATCCTTGATAAAAATATCGCTCAGACTTTCGTGAAAGTTTTGTCCCGTGTGAACCGTGAGGTGTTCGCTGTATTGGTCGAGAATTTTCAAAACCGGACTCAACCGGATGATTTCCGGGCGCGTCCCGAAAATTGTCATTATTTTCATATTCTTTATTTTCTTTTTTTCTTTTTTTCGTTTAATTATTTTCGGTCGTCGGCAAACATCATTTTTGATAAACGGCGTTGTCTTCCGCCATTTTCCGAATCATTGTCCGCCAATCGGGAAACTCGAAATTGGTCGCCGCTTTAAACTTCGACGAATCCAGACTGCGGTCAATCTTAAAATCGTCGAACGGCTCGATTTCGATGTCGGCGCGATAAGCGTCGCGGATAAGTTTGAGCAGTTCAAATTTATTGATCGGCTCGCTCGACACTTGATATAAACCGTTCAAATCGGGAAAGTCTTCGATCAAACGCGCGAGAATTTCGGCGAAAATAACGGTCGGAAATCCCGTGTAAATCGCGTTCGTAAATCCTTTGACGGTTTTTCCTTCTTTTCCTTCATTGCTCAAAAACCATTCGACCAGACTGTGCGCGGTTTTCAGTTCCCGACCGATAATCGAAGTTCGCAGCGTCAGACAGTTTGCGCCCGTTACTTCGCCCAGATTTTTGCTTTTTCCATACAAATCCGTCGCGCTCGGAAAATCTTCTTCGGTGTAGTTTCCTTTTTTTCCGTCAAACACACAATCGGTGCCGACGGTTATCAAACGCGCTTCGTATTTTTCAGCTAATTCGGCTAATTGGTGCGGGAAAATCGCGTTGATTTGCAGCGTTTTGATGACGTTTTTCGCCGTCGGTAATTGTTTGATAATGCCGACGGCGTTGACGATAACCTGCGGGCGAACTTCCGCCGTGACACTTTCGACCGCGCTAAAATTTTCGACCTCGATATTTTCAAAGGTTTTTTCTTTTTCAAAAATTCCGTATCGCTCGTATTCCTGAAAACTCCCGCGAATCGTCGTCCACACATCGTATCTGCCGCGCCATTTCTGCACCAATTTGTGTCCCAACATGCCGCCGCCGCCGATTACTAAAATTTTCATATCTAAAGTGTTTTATGAAGTGTCGGCAACCCGACTGTTTAATTATAATTTAAGTAGCTAAACCATTTGCTTGGTTGATTTATGCGATACTACATCAGCTATTTGTCAAACTGTATTCCAAAACCTTTAAAGTATCTTCTTCAACTTCAGGATTAAGCAGCCAGCGGCGGGCAAATCTGTGCGAGTTTTCCGATATTTTCGTATAACTTAACTGGTCTAAGTTCACACAGTAATTTAACACTTCCAGCCATTTTGCCGGATTTTCCAGCGGCACCTCCCAACCCACATTTTTTGCCTCCAAATCACGCCACGGCGTGCGGTCGCTGATGAGCAACGGACAGCCCGCGGCTAAGGCTTCGATAAAAACATGACCGAAGTTTTCACCGACCGTCGGCAAAACGAAAAAATGATATTCAAAAAGTTTTCCCGGAACTTTATCATATTCCAGCACGCCTCCGTATTTGATTTTGACGTTCGGCGGCAGTTTGGCAATCGCCGTTGCGGTCGCCTCCCAGTACGACTCGTCTTCAATCGGTCCGTAAATATCAATCGTCAGATTGCCCTCGAAACCGGACAGATTATCAACCAGCCATTTGAAATTTTTCTTTCGCATAAACCGCGAAAGAAAAATCATTTTCACTTCGCCGACGTTTTTTTTCGGTTTCAAATCCTGCCGGTAATTTTCCAAAAGTTCGCGCGAAGGCAGATTCGGAGCGACGAAAATCACGCCGCCGCGCCCTTTAAACCGCTCCGTTTCCTGTTTTTCCGGGTCGGCGGTCGTTTTCCAAAACAGATTCCGATAAAGACCGGCACTTTTCGCCAGCGTGACGAAAGGTTTCTTTTTATAGGATTTGAGTTTTAATGCTCCACCGGATAATTCGCCTTCGGGTGCCAGAATAGTTTTAATCGCCGGAATCAGCTTCAATTTCCGTAAAGTCAGATAAAAAACGGTCAGTTTGGAAAATACGCTGTTCAGATAAATCGAATCGGGTTTGATTTCTATAATTAGTTCGCGCAATTTCGAGATATTAGCTTTATCTTTTGACAGATAAAAGACTTGTGCTTTTTCAATCTCGTTCCAATCGTTGATTTCGACGGTCGTAAAAGGAATTTTATCGCCGTCGTGGTCGAGCGTAATCACCCGAAAATCGTAACGGTCGTGAAATCGTTCGACCATATGGACGAGCGTTCGCAAACCGCCGCCGCTCTTATAGCCCGGCAAATAATAGTTGCAGATAATCAAGATGCGAGGCTTTTCGGGAAAACCTTTTTTTTCCGACATACTTATTTTTTGTCTGTTTGTTTCGGGTTTGAAAAAATATCTCGAACGTCTTTCACTTTCGGGAACAACCGAATTCTCCAAATTTTGAGAAATACGATTATAGCAAATAAAAAGTTTTTGAATAAAACCGCCGCGTTAATTTCAGCCTTCGGAGATTTTAGCGACCGCCTCCGATTTGAAGTTCAAAATACAATTTAATACAATCGAACATTCAATCGCTATGCGCCAAAAAATTTCGACTGCCTCAAAAACAAAACAAAAAGTTCTGGTCTATCTATTCGGCTCGTTGGGCGATACGCTGATGGCGATTCCGGCTTTGCGAGCCGTTCGCCGCCATTTCCGCGATGCCGAGTTAATTTTGCTCCAAAATATTCCGGCGGGCGGCACTATCGTCCGGGCTTCGCAGGTCATTCCCGAAGATTTAATTGACTGATATTTGGAATATGCCAATCAGTCGGGAAAATTTAATAAAGTTTTCGATTTCTATCGCTTGCGGCGCGAGCTGCGGCGGCACGATTTTCAGTCGGCGGTTTATCTGGTCATCAGCGAACGCCCGGCGCGTTCCGTGTCGCGCGATAAACTTTTTTTTCGCGCCTGCGGCATTTCCCGTTTCTACGGTTTTCACGCATTTTCAAAAAACGAACTTTATCCGCTGGACGAAAAAGGCTCTCCGGCAATGACGAAAAGCGAAGCCGCCCGTAAATTAGCCCGTCTGGAAATTGATGGCATCACGTCATCGCCGGAAGATTTACGACGACCGTTCCTGACTTTTTCGGTTTCTGAAATTGACAAAATAAAAGATTGGCTGGCGATGCGTCGAAAAAAGCCGAACGCTCGTTTAATTGCGATGGCACCGGGCTGTAAAACTCCGGCGAACGTCTGGTCTGACGAGAATTTCGTCGAAATCGGGCGGCGTTTGCTCGCCGAAGGTGATTGTGAATTAATCGTCATCGGGGGAAAAGCGGAAAAAGCCGTCGCCGACCGATTAACTGCGGAATGGGGCGCGGGTATCAATTCCGCCGGTGAACTTTCCGTCCGCGAGTCGGGCGCGATACTTTCGCTGTGTGATTTTCATATCGGTTTGGACACCGGCACGACGCATCTCGCGGCGGTCGTCGGAACGCCGTGTTTCGCCTTATTTTCCGGGCGCGACAATCCGGGACACTGGTTTC
>JAJAYR010000492.1 GCA_026786155.1 Pyrinomonadaceae bacterium | reverse complement strand
TAATTAAGTCGTTTGAAATTAGAATTTAACCATTCGGAATAGATGATAACTGATAGCTGACAGATGATAGATTGAATTCGTCGTTGCATCTATCATCTGTCAGCTATTATCTTTCATCTATTCCGAATGGTTTTTGAATTACGCACCGGCTTCAAATAATTAACGGAAAACGAAATGAGCGAAAGAATTTTAGCGACAATTTCGGCGACTGATTTTATCAGTAGAAGCGTTGAACTCGACGCGCTGCGGCGACACGCAAGCGGCGAATCGAAGTCGAACGGGCTTTTGCTTTTGTCCGCGCCCGCGCTCGGCGCGTCGGAACTGCTCAAACAAACTTACGACCGGCTTTTTCACGAACCAGGCGATTTGATTCCGATTTATTTCGCGGTCAGAAAATCCGACGAATCGGCGAAGGAATGCGCGAAGCGATTTTTGCAAACCTTTTTGGCACAAACCGCTGCTTTTCGCCATCAAGACGCGAAACTTTTGAACGGTTCGCCGAATCTTGCGGAACTCGCCGCGCCGGAAGATTTTGATTGGGTTAAACGGCTGGTCGAAAACTGCCGGATTGATGAAGAATCGGGCGATGACCGCGCTTGCGTTCGCGCTTGTCTGTCTGCACCGCAACGCGGCGCGAAGTTTTTCGTGATGATTGACGATTTGCACGAGACGGCTTATCTAACTGACGAAACAGATTTTCTCGAAGAACTCAAAGAAATTTATTCGCGTTCGGATTTACCGTTTGTTTTCGCGGGCAACCGGCGATTTTTATACGGCGCGGCGAAGGAGGGAAATGCGAAACTCAACGGCGCGGAAATTTTGCGGCTCGAACCGCTCAATTTTACCGAAGCCGGATTTTTGGCGGAGAATTCAGCGCGAAATTTGGACGTGAAAATCAACGAGCAGACGCGCGATTTAATCGCGCGGAAGTTTGACGGCAATCCGACTTTTATCAAATTTCTGATTCAGGCGGCAAGCGCGAAACGGGTAGATTTAGACAATTTTCAGCGAGTCGAAACGATTTACGCGGACGAGATTTTCGGCGGCGGAATCGGCAGGTTTTATGACGCGGTTTTCCAAGAAATCGCGCCGAACGTCGAAACGCAGAAAAGTTTCGTCGAACTAATTTATCAATCGCTGACGGTCGAAAAGGAAAAAATTTCGATTGAATGCTGGCAGGATTCGGTCGGTTTGGACGACGAAGATTTTTACCGCGCGATGGCGCAACTTAATTCGGCTGAAATCGTTCGCGTGACGTCGAATCGGGTCGAAGCGATGCGAGATAATGAAGTTTTGAGCGATTACCTGACGGCGCGTTTTCGGCTGGAAATTGCGGCGGAAAATCGCGCTCTGGTCGTCGGCGAAATGTTGGCGCGTTTCTTGAAACGTGCGCCGCAAACGATGGCGAAGTTTTACCGGCAAAATTCGGCAATCGGGTTGCGCGAACTGCTTTCAGCTTTTAATAATCAGGAAACGCCGACGGCTCTGCTCGATTATTCGATTTTTAAGGAACATTTCAAAGGCACGGAAACGTCGGAAATTCTCGAAAATTTAAAGGATACGACGGAAACGATTCGTTTGCCGCAGATAATTTACACGGCGCACACGGTCGCTTTTTATCCGCCGATTGAGGCGATTACGGAAAAAACGCGCTCGGCGGTCGCGCTCGGATTTGTCGAAGCGGCTTACACCGACGAGGACGAAACGGTTTGGCTGGCGGCAGAAATTGATGCAAAACTCGAAGCGGCGCGGGAAACGGCGGAATTCTGGTGCGATAGATTAGAGATGGTCGCGCTCGTCTGCAATTTCAAAAATTATAAATTATGGCTCGTCGCGCCCGAAGGTTTCGCGCCGGAAGCGGCGGAAGTTTTGCGGGAAAGAAACGCTTTCGGTTCGAGCGAACGGCAAGTCGAATTGCTGATAAAATTCTTAAAAGCCGAAACGCCGGTCGGCGAAAATCCGGCGGCGCACGAATACGAAATCGTCGTGCCGATGGGCGACGACACGGAATTGATTGCCGCGCACGCCGTCGAAGAAATCGCCAAACGCCATTCGTTTAACTCGAAAGCCATCAATCAAATCAAAACCGCGCTCGTCGAAGCGTGCATCAACGCGGCGGAACATTCGTTGAGTCCCGACCGCAAAATTTATCAGAAATTCGCGTTTGAAGGCGATAAAATCGTCATCACCGTTTCCAATCGCGGCTTGCGAATCGCCGACCAACAGGCGACCGAAATCAATCCCGACGAAGGACGGCGCGGCTGGGGTTTGCGGCTGATAAAAACTTTGATGGACGAAGTGAAATTTGAACAGGTTGACGACGGCACGCGCATTTCGATGACGAAATACTTAAACGCAAAATAAGAAAAATCGGTTAGCGGCAAAAATTCTTATTGTTTTCCAATCAGAACAAATCCAGACCAAAAATACGGATGATTTGTTTGTCTGTTTTTGAGCAGAGAAACAGTCGCCGCTTGCAGAGCTTTGGCTTTCGACGGATTTGAGCGCAGGTTTCGATGAAAATTTACCATCAAATCCGAAGTGCTTTTCGATTCGACATTCCATTGCGAAACGACGGTCGTCGGAACTCCGGCGACGAAAAAAGCCCAACTCAAACCGATAATTCCTTCGCCCGCGCCGATTTATCCGCGAGCCGTTTCAGGCGTGAAAAACCGCGTACCTTCGTCAACCTGAACTTAAAGCGCGAAACTTGTCCTTCTGCCAACGTAAATCACGCCTCAAGGCGTTGCTCTGAACGCTAATCTAATTCTGTCGAATACTTACAAAAAAAATCTTAAAATTTTTTTCGCTTATGGTAGAGTGCCGCATTTTTCTATGTCTAAGGATAAAGAGGACACAAATTTTGCACTTGATAGTTCGACTTACATTACTGAGTGATGGAGCTAAATCAAAGTATTATTCGCGGCAGATACAAAATACTCCGGGAGATTTCACGGGGCGGGATGGGCGTTGTGTATCTTGCCAAAGATTTGTTGAAAAACCGTGAAGTGGCGGTGAAAAAAAGTTTTTTTTCCGGCGATAAAAACGCCGCCAAAGCGTTTGAAACCGAAGCCAAACTACTGGCGCGATTGGAACATCCGGGCTTGCCGAAGGTTTTGGATTATTTTTTTTTGGAGAGTAATTTTCAATCTCTGGTCATGGATTATATCGTCGGCGAAACACTCGAAGAGGTGCTTGAATCGGGGAAATTTCGGGTCGGACGCGGGTTGGATTCGGCAAGAGTGGCGGATTGGGCGATTCAGATTTTAGACATTTTAAGATATTTACATAACTTTGAGCCGCCGGTGGTTCATCGGGATATAAAACCGAACAACATCAAACTGACGGCGGAAGGAAAAATTATCTTGCTCGATTTCGGATTGGCAAAAGGTTCGGCGGTGAGTATCGTCGGCGGAATGTCGGGTTATTCGCCGATTGAACAAGTCAATCGCAGCGGCACAGACCCGCGCAGCGACATTTATAGTTTAGGCACCACGCTTTACCATCTGTTGACCGACCAATATCCATTGACCGCATTAGACCGTTTTCGGGAAATTTACGGGCAGAGTTTGATGAATAATCTCGAATCTGACGGCGCGGTTTCACCTGAATCCGACCCGCAAATGACGGTTGCCGAAATCAATCCGCAAGTTCCGGCAGCGATTTCGGAGATTGTGATGAAAGCGATGTCGCTGATGTCGAATGACCGTTTTCAATCAGCCGAAGAAATGAAATTTGCGCTTTTGAAAGTAAAGCGAAACCGTGATTCGGTAATGGAAGGCGAAATAAATGTCGCCGCCCAAACAAATATCGAAATAGTCAGCTATTGGGAAAAAGCGTCGCCATTGTTTGAAGATGACGAAGAAAGTCTCGCGGCTTGGAATCCGCAAAAACCGACTGAAAATTCCAGTCTGGAAAAGACGGATTCATTTGCGGAAGTTCACCCGCAGCAAGCAGCTATTTACTCTCGATTTGATTCTGAAGATGAGCCGCCGGAAAGCGAAAAAGACGTTTTGAGCGCGACGATTTCTTCGACCGAATTCTTTGGAAAAGCCGTGATGAGCGAGATAACGGCGCGAGATTTTCCGGTGAATTTCTCACCAACGGCTTTGTCAATCGAAAAATCGCTGGCGACGGAAATTCCGGTTTTCAAGCAAGACAGCCAGCCGCGTAAAATCGGCAAACGAACTTTTCACCTGGCTGTTGGCGGAATTGCGCTGATTTTATTAGCTGCACTCGGAGGTTTGGCGTGGTATTCAACTTTTTCCAACCCGCCCGCCACAAAAATCGCTGCCGAAATGTCGGCTGCTCCGCCGGAAATAAAGGAAACGCCGAAAAATCCGTTCGAAATTTCGATTTACCGTTTTGAGAAAAACGGCAAAAGAATAGTTTTGGACGAAAATCATCTGTTTGCCGAAAAAGAGAAGTTTCAGTTTGGCGTGAAGTCGCCCGAAGACGGTTTTTTGTATGTCGTTTCGCGCAACAATCAAGACAATGTGCAGTTGGCTTATCCGAAGCCGAATCAAACGAATAACTTGATTAGAAAAGATTCGGAAAGTATTTTTCCGCGTGATAAAGCACTTTGGTTCGATAAAAATACGCCGTCGGAAGCGAGAATTTATTTTGTCGTCGTGCCGTCGCGCGAAGACGATTTGGCGAAACGAATGCGGACAATTTTGGACACCGGGAAAGAGAAAAGTCTGTCCGTCACGGAAGTCGGCGCATTGATGAAAGATTTGGACAAAATCGCCGATGATTCGGCAAACATCGAGAAAGAAAATTCGGATTCGACGAAAACGGCAAGCGTCGGAATCATAAAAATTCGGAAAAAGCCATAAAAAACAGGAGAGAAGAATATGAAATTTGTAAATTCAGCCAAAACCATTTTGACGATTTGGGTTTGTTTTGTTTTAGTGTTTGTTTTTTTTGGCGAATTTTCGGCGCAAAAAAACAATGGCAATAAAAACAGAGACTTAAAAAAACCGACTCAAACAGATGGCAAACCGACTACGCCGACCGAAAACACAATCACAAAACCGGACAAAAAAACAGAATCCACAAAACCCGATAAAACCGATACGACTCCGCGCAAAAAAAATCGTGGTGGTTTTGGATTTTGATAATGTCAGTAT
>JAJAYR010000491.1 GCA_026786155.1 Pyrinomonadaceae bacterium | reverse complement strand
CCCATTTTTCTTCAACTTCTAACCAGCGTTCGTCGGCGAACTCATCCAAAATCTGGTCAATCACGTCGCGTTTTGAAATCGTGCCGTCAAAATCTATGAACAAAATCGGTGACTGCGATTCAGCGAAAACTTCCGTCGGGTAATAATTGGGATTCATCTTTGTTTTTCTCCTTTGATTGATTGGGCAATAAAATTTGAACCCGGTTTGCTTTCATAAATTTCGGGACACATCCGGTCAAGCGGCGCGACGTGCAAACCTTTTTCCTTTAAGCCGCGCAGTATAAGCGGAAGTGCTTTGACCGTTGCCTGCCGATTGGATTTTCCAGAACTGTCGCCGTCGTGCAGCAAAACGATTGAATTGTTCTGCACAGTTTCCAAAACATTCCGCGCGATTCGTTTTGCCGAAATTTTCTTCCAGTCGAAACCCGCGTCGCTCCATTGAACGGTTTGTAAACCGAGTTCTTCGGCGGCGGCAAAATAGGCGGGAGAACGAACGCCGCACGGCGGACGCGCGAGCTTCGGCGTGATGCCCGTCGCTTCCTTTATAATCTCCTGCGTTTTTTCAAGCTCGCGGCTTGTCTTATCTGCGCCGCAAAAAAGAAAAATCGGATGCGAATATGAATGATTGCCGATTTGGTGATTCTCGTCGGTGATTCGTTTAGCAATTTCAGGGTATTTTTCAACCTGCTTTCCAATCAGAAAAAACGTCGCCTTCATATTTTCTTCGCGCAAAATGTCCAAAATTTCTAAAGTGTCGGGCGCGGGTCCGTCATCAAAAGTCAGGGCAACAGAGTTGTTTCTCGCGTTTCCGCTCCAAATTGTTTTCCCCAAAACTTGCGAGCGAACGGCGTAAGTCAAGTAATAAACGATTGCCCAGACGACACCCGAACAAACGGCGAGCGTCGCGCCGATCAGCGTCAGAAGTGCGAAATTTTGTTTAAAAAATTCAATCATTAATTTTTTCCCGCAGCCAATCGGCTAACTTGGCGGCGGCTTGCGTTTCGCCCCAACTCGCGGTTTTCGCCCGCATTTTCCGCAGTAAATCTTGATCGCCGAGCAGTTCGCCGACAGTTTTCGATACTTCCTCCAGCGAACGAAGGGCGCGTCCCACGCCGTAATCTTCGAGCAGATTATATTGAATTCTCTCTGCGCCCGGCGGCGGTTCAAGCGCGATAATCGGCAGTCCGCAAGTCATCGCTTCGTCAAAAGTGTTACCGAGTTTTGAAATCAGGATGTCTGCCGCCCGAAAAAGCAGCGGAACGCGATTCGTCCAGCCCAACACTCGCAAACGCTTTTCAGCGGCTGGCGTTTTTCTTAACGTCTCGCAATTTTCTTTAAGTTTTTTGTTGTTTCCCGCCAGCACGACAATCACGGCGGAGGATTCGGATTCGAGCAGTTTTCGGGCGATTTCTTCGATTTTGCCCAAGCCTTCGCCGCCGCCCGCGACTAAAATTAAAGGCGCGTCAAACGATAAATCGAGCCATTCGCCGACTATGCGGCGTTCTGTTTTCCTTTCGTCTTCGCTTGGGGCGGCAAATCCCGTCTGCATCGGCACACCCCACGCGGCGATTTTTTCGGGACTTGCGCCGAGTTTGACAAAATCTTCGCGCACTTTGTCATTTACCAGACAATAAAAATCGGTTTCCGTTTGAATCCACGCGCGGTCGGCATCGTAATTGACATTGACGGCGACAAACGGAATATTCAGGCTCAAATCCCGCTTGATAAGCGCGGCAATTTCGCCGCAGCCGACTTCGGTGGCGACAATTGCCGACGGCTCGATTTCACGCGCCAAATCGAATAATTTTCGACACTCCCGACGATAAAACCAGGTCGGGCTGGTTTGCATTTGACGTTTCTGGTAAGAATCAATTTTTTCCCAAACCGCCGGCGCATTTTTAACCAGCCATAAATAAGCCGTAACGTGCGTGAACCGGGCAAACGGCGACATATATTCGGAAACATCAACGACTCGCGCCGGAATATCCGGTTGAAGGTTTTGCCACGCCGAAGCAATCGCTTTCGCCGCCTGCGTATGACCCGCGCCATTGGCAATCGTCAAAATCAGAACCGGACGCGCGGATTTGCCCGCGACGAATCGCGCTTGCGGTTTTTCTACAATTTTGGCGACGGCTGGCTTCATTTGATTTCTATTCCTGAAATCGGTTCTTTGAAATTTACACCGATTTCTTTTCCGTTTGCGCCCGACGGTTTTTGTTTTGAATCAATTTTCCGCGCTTCCATCTTTCGCCACGCGGCATACATTTTTCGGTAAGCCGAAAGCCTTTTTGACGGCGAGAAAATCTTCTCGACGACTTCCGCGCGTTCGAGCGTTTCTAAAACCGCATTGACGATTTTTTCGCTCGCGTCAATCCGCGCCAATTTACCGGCGCATTCCGACATTTGCCGTCTTTGCTGCGGATTTTCGAGCAGCCGCAAAATCTCAAAGGCGGTTTCCTCCGAGCCGCGTGTTTTAATGCCCGCGCCTTGCCCGACAAACCAACGGGCGTTTTCTTCTTCCGGTCCCGGAATCGCGTCGAAAAGAACCACCGGCAAATTGCACGCGGCGGCTTCGGATAAAGTCAGACCGCCGGGTTTCGTCGCTAAAACGTCCGCCGCCTGCATCAGTTCGGCAATAAGGCTCGTCCAACCGACAACGTGCAGCGAAACGGTCGGCGAATTTTGCAGCTTTTCTAATTCGGCTTTTGTTTTCTCGTCTTTGGCGGGCAAAGCGACGATTTGAAAATTTGCGCCCGTTTGCAAAAGCCGCGCGGCGACTTCGCTCATTCGGGTCGGACCCATTCCGCCGCCCATCAGCAAAACTATCGGTCGCGCGTCCAGATTTAAACGCGCCCGCGTCGTTTCCGCGTCGTGTTCCGTGCCGAAACTCGCGTCGAGCGGAATTCCGCAAACTTTGATTTTTTCAATTTCCGCGCCCCAATTTTGCAATTGTTCGGCAACTTGATTGTTAGAAACTGAAAACATTGCGATTTCAGGTTTGACCCAAATCGGCTCGGCTTCAAAATCGGTGATAACATTAATAATTTCGGCGTTCGTCAAACGAGTGCGACGGGCAATCACGGCAATCTCGCACGCTCCGACTTCGCACGCGATTATTAAATCGGGCTGGAAACGCCGGATATTTTCAAATGTTTTGGGGCAGCCTTTTCGCCAAGCCCAAACCGGCGCGGTTTGCTCGTCGCGCCTTTCAAGACGGGCGCGGAAAAACTTGTTCCAAAGACCGGGCGCGTAGCGAATCATCGCCCAGTAAGTCCAGACGTAGAAGACGCGGAAAAACAAGCCGAATTCTTCCAATGCGTCAATTAATTTCAATTCCACTTCCGGCATTTGATTCTGCAATTCGGCGACAACGCTCTGCGCGGCGCGGATGTGCCCCGAACCGAAGGAAAGTGTCAAAACCATAATCCTTTTGCTGCTCATTCTTCCCTCCAATTCATCGCCCAAAATCCGCCGGAAAGAGTAATCGCCGCCATCAAAAGTAAAATTGAAAGTTCGCCGCCAACGAACATATTTCCCGCCAGAATTTTATTGACCGCGCCCGCGATATAAGTCGTCGGCAAAACGTAACCCAGCCAACGCATAAAATCGGGCAGAGTTTCCGCTCCGTAATAAACCGGCGCGAGCAGAACCAGCCCCGCGCCGAGCGCGTCCGTGTAGAGCGAGCCTTCGGAAAACGAGCGGACGCGCGAGGCGATGATGACGCTGATACCGCACAGCGAAAGAAGCGCGACGAAAACCGTCAGCGCGAGAACAGAAATGCCGTAGATGCCGTCAATATTGGTTTGCACACCCAAAACACGCGCCGCCACGAGCATCGAAATCGTTCCCAAAGTTCCCTGCAAAATGGCGAAAATCAACACGCCGAAAACATACGACGAAGCGGCGAGCGGCAGCGTCGCAAACAGTTTAAGCCGTCCGGTAAAACGATTTTCGAGCAGCAAATAACCGAGCCAGCTAATCGCCGTCAAGCTCAAAGAAAAT
>JAJAYR010000490.1 GCA_026786155.1 Pyrinomonadaceae bacterium | reverse complement strand
CCAATAATGTTCGTCATTGCGTTGGCGTTCGACATCGTGTTGGTCATCGCGTTTGTATTTGGTGTCGTTGTCGGCGCAGTCATTCCTTCGGGGTAAATCGTTTCTTTGAAAACAAATTTACCCGCCGACGGATCGAGTTCCAAAATAACCGCCGGTTTAATGGCATTGCGCTTGGCGTCGAGCGTGATGCTGCCCGTTACGCCTTTAAAATCCTTGGTGGCGTTAATCGCGTCTTTCAGTTTCACGCTGTCCGTGCCGCCCGCGCGTTTGATGGCATCAGCCAAAACCTTTGCCGAATCATACGCCAGAGCCGCCAGACTGTCCGGCACGACGTTATATTTGGTTCGATAAGCATTGACGAAATTTTGAATTTCGGGAGCTGGATTTTCCGCCGAATAGTGATTTGAAATGTAGGCGTTTTTCAGCGATTCGCCGCCGAGTTTCCAGAGTTCCGGCGAATCCCAGCCGTCGCCGCCGCGCAGCGGCATATTCATTCCGAGTTCGCGGGCTTGACGGGCGATGATGCCGACTTGACCGTAATAACCGGGAATGTAAATGACATCCGGGTTGGAATTACGAATCGCGGTCAACTGCGCTTTGAAATCCGGGTCGGTGTTGGCGTAGTTTTGTTTGACGAGAACTTTTCCGCCCTGTTTGTTAAATTCTTCTTCAAAAAACTGCGTCAACCCTTTGCTGTAATCGGAGTTGACATCGCCCAGAATCGCGGCGGTTTTCGCTTTCAGAGTCGTCGCGGCAAATTTCGCCATCGTCGAACCTTGAAACGGGTCAATAAAGCAGACGCGCGAGATATAATCGCCGACTTCCGTTACTTTCGGATTGGTTGACGACGGTGTAATCATCGGAATTTTCGCATTTTGGGCGACCGGCGCGGCGGCTAAACTGTTGGTCGAAGCGACTTCGCCCAAAATCGCCTGCACTTTGTCCTGGTTAATCAATTTTTGCACGACGGTCATCGCCTGATTCGGCTGTCCCTGGTCGTCTTCGCTGACCAGCACGATTTTTCTGCCGTTCACGCCGCCCGCCGCGTTGATTTCGTCAACCGCCAGACGAATGCCGTTGATGGTTGATTGTCCGAAACTAGCCGTTTGTCCGGTCAAATCGCCGTAGACACCGACTTTAATATCGCCGCTGCCGTCGCCGGTCGGTGTGCCGCTGTTCGCGCCTTTATCCACGCACGCGCTCGATAACAGAATCGAAAAAATGATGCCAAAAGCTAAAAAGAAATTTTTCATATTTGCCTCACAGATATAATGTCTAATCTGATATTTTAATTTTATTTACCTTTGAATCGCTCGAAATACTACGCGATTGTTTGGGAAAAGTTTGAAGTTGTAAAGCATTGTAGCCGATTTTGAAAATTATTGCACAAAAGAGCAGTATTGAAAAATGTAACACGAATTTTAGCTCGCTTGAGAATTGTCCGATGATATTGATGAGACAGTTCCAGCGACCAATAACTGATACCAATATGCAAAAAGAAAGTGAATTTTCGGACAAAGCCTTCGCGCCCGCGTCCGGCGATATGAGCGCGGCAGATTTTCGCCGCGTCGGACACCAAATTATTGATTGGATTGCCGATTATTCGGAAAATGTCGAAAATCTGCCGGTGCTTTCACAAGTCGAACCGAATTGGTTGAAAAATAATCTGCCGAAACACGCGCCGGAAAACGGCGAAGATTTCGCGGAAATTTTGAAAGACGTTGATAAATTAATTCTGCCCGCCATAACCAATTGGAATCATCCGAATTTTCACGGACTTTTTTCGACTTCGACGAGCGCGGCAGGAATTTTCGGCGAACTTTTAGCGGCGGCTTTCGACCAGAAAGCGATGTTGTGGCGCACGTCGCCCGCTTCGACCGAACTGGAAGAAGTCGTTACCGATTGGCTGCGGCAAATGATGAATTTGGATGCTGGTTACACAGGAATTATTTACGATACGGCTTCGGTCTCGACGCTTCACGCGCTGGCAGCGGCGCGTGAAGGGCTTGATTTGAAAATTCGTGAAACGGGAATGAGCGGCAGAAGTGAATTGCCTTTACTTCGGGTTTATACTTCCGAACAATCGCATTCGTCGGTCGAAAAAGCCGTGCTGTTATTAGGTTTGGGACAAAAATCGCTGGTTAAAATCGCCGTCAACGAACGCTTTGAAATGGACGCGAACAAACTGCGCGAAGCGATTGAAACGGATAAAGCCGCCGGTTTCGTTCCGTTCTGCGTCGTCGCCACCGTCGGCACGACTTCGACGGCGAGCATTGACCCGATTTCTGAAATCGTTCCCATTTGCGAAGAAAACGCGCTGTGGCTGCACGTTGACGCGGCTTACGCCGGAAGCGCGGCAATCGTTCCCGAATTTCAAAAGTTCTTCGCGGGCTGCGAACGCGCCGATTCGGTCGTAACGAACCCGCACAAATGGCTGTTCACGCCGTTCGATTTGTCAATTTTATACTGCCGTCATACCGATTTGCTCAAACGTGCCTTCGCCCTCGTTCCCGAATATCTCAAAACGAACGAAACGGTAACGAATCAGATGGATTACGGCATTCAACTCGGACGACGTTTTCGTTCGCTGAAACTATGGTTCGTCATTCGCTATTTCGGGCAAAACGGTTTGATTGAGCGCATCCGCGAACATTGTCGTCTGGCGAAACTACTGGCGGATTGGATTGAAGCGGACGAAAATTGGGAACTCGCCGCGCCTTTGAATTTCGCGCTCGTCTGTTTTCGGGCGTGTCCGAAAAATGTGGAAAATTTAGACGCTTTTAACGAAAATTTGATGAACGAAATCAACGCTTCGGGTGAAGCGTATCTTTCGCACACGAAACTCGACGGGAAATTTGCGATTCGGCTTTCGGTTGGGAGCATCAGAGTCGAAGAGAGACATATCGAGAAGGTTTGGGGTTTGCTGAATGCTAAAGTTTGAGGGGAATTTCACGCAAAGGCGCGAAGGACGCAAAGGAAATCAAGATTACTTGAAGTTTGCTTTGAAATGTAAAAAAGTATATTTTGATAACGATTTAAATCTTCTTGTCCTAACTTGGCGTTCTTTGCGCCTTTGCGTGAAAAAAAAATTATGCACGAAAACGAAATCGCCAAAATCGTCGTTGACTGCGCCTTCAAAATTCACACCGCGCTCGGTCCCGGACTTCTCGAATCGGTTTATCAAGCGGCTCTCGGCTATGAACTCAAAAAACGCGGCTTACGAGTTTTGACCGAACAGCCGATTCCCGCCGTTTATGAAGATGTGCGGCTCGAACTCGGATTTCGCGCCGATTTGCTGGTTGAAAATAAACTTATCGTTGAAATCAAATCTATTGAGTGTCTCGCCCCGATTCACGGTAAAATTCTTTTGACGTATTTGCGTTTGGCGGATAAAAAACTCGGACTGCTGATAAATTTTAACGTCGAGTTAATAAAAGACGGCATTCGGCGGGTTGTCAATAATTTGTGAGATTATTTCACGCAAAGGCGCAAAGGAAGAAAAAGCTAATTTCGATTACATCAAATAAGGAAAACAACTTCCTTCCTATTTTGGCTTTCCCTTTGCGTTCTTCGCGCCTTTGCGTGAAACTTTTCATATGCAATTCGTCAAAGAAACAATTATCAAAGCCGCGCCCGAACGAGTTTTCGCCTTTCACGAACTCGAAGACGCTTTCGAGCGACTTGTGCCGCCGTGGGAAAACGCAAAAATTATCCAGAAAGCCGACATTTCCAAAATTGGTTCGCGGGCGATTATCGAACAGAAAATCTTCGGGCTGATTCCGTCGAAATGGATTGCCGAACACACGAAATACGAGCCGCCGAAGATGTTTGAAGACGTGCAGATTTCCGGTCCGTTTCACAGTTGGCGGCATCAACACATCGTTCTGCCGCACGAATCGGGCGCGATTTTGCGCGATGAAATCGAATATGAACCGCCGTTCTGGATTTTCGGGCAAATCGCCGCGCCGTTCGCCGTCGTGCCGAAATTAGAGAAGATGTTTGCCTATCGCCACGAAGTTACGCGAAAATGGTGTGAAGATGGGGAATAATTTTATGCAAATCGAAACTGCTTTGATTGGAAATTATTTTTTGCCGATTGTCCTGAATTTTCAGGACGTTCTGGAAAAAATCAGCGATGACGAATTTGAAAATTTTTGTCGGCACAATCCAAATATGGAAATTGAACTGACCAAAGAAGGAGAACTCGTCATTATGCCGCCGACCGGAGGAGAAACAGGAATTCGTAATTTCACGCTAATTGGAATTTTTTTTAATTGGCTCGAAAAATACAAAAGCGGAGTTGGTTTCGATTCATCAACCGTTTTCAAACTGCCGAACGGCGCGAAGCGTTCACCTGATTTGGCTTGGACGACGAATGAAAAATGGGACGCTTTAAGTGCGGAGGAAAAGAAAAAGTTTCCGCCGTTGTGTCCCGATTTTGTCGTTGAACTTCGTTCGCCTTCCGACTCCCTTAAAAATTTGCAAAATAAAATGACGGAGTATATCGAAAACGGCGCGGCTTTGGGTTGGCTGATTGACCCGCTTCAGCGAAAAGTTTATGTTTATCGCCAAAACGCGGAAACTGAAATTTTGGAAAATCCCGAAAAAGTTTCGGGCGCACCTTTACTTAAAAACTTCTCGCTGAAAATGAAGAAAATCTGGTAAAAAATTATGTTGACGCACATTGTTTGCTGGAAATATAAATCTGAAACGACTGAAGAACAACGCGAAACGCATCGCGCCAAACTGCGAAATTTGCCGAATGTGATTCCCGCTATTTTGAGTTTCAGCGTCGGCGCGGACGTTCTGCATCTGGAACGCTCGTTTGATACCGGATTAGTGGCAACTTACGCCGACCGCGACGCGCTCGACGCTTACACGATTCACGCCGAGCATCAAATGGTTGCCAATCTGGGCAAGGAAATCGCCGAAAAAGTCGTATCGGTTGATTTTATAATTGACGAAATGATAAGCGAATAAAATTTGGCTCGTATGAAACTTTGGAAAAAAATAATTTTGATTCTGCTCGCCGTCTTTTTGCTGGCGCAGATTCCGTTTATTTACAATCGCTACCAATTCGGGCAGCTTGACGATAAAATCAACGCGCTGCAAACGCCGCGAATTGAAAACTCCAATCAAAATTTCAAAGATTACAAAGGCATTATTCACGTTCACACGGCAATCGGCGGACACAGCACGGGCAGTTTTGACGAACTCGTTGACGGCGCGATGAAAAACAATCTCGATTTCGTCGTGATGACCGAACACACCGCGCCGCTTTACGACACTTCCGCGCTGACTTTGCAGGGCAATGTCGGCGGCGTTTTGTTCGTCAACGGGCAGGAAGTCGAAACGGCGACCGACCGTTTTTTGCTGCTTCCCGGAAGCGCGGACGCGGGCAAAATGAACCGCGTCGCCGCGACGGACTTTCTCGACACCGTTCACAATCAAAACAAACTCGCTTTTATCACTTATCCCGAAAAGCATAAAGATTGGAATGCCAATTTTGACGGTATCGAAGTTTTCTCCCTGCACACGAACGCCAAAAAGATGAATCCGGTTTTCGTTTTGTTCGACGCGCTCTGGTCTTATTATTCTTACCCGGAACTCGTTTTGGCAAAGTATTTCGTGCGCCCTGACGACAATCTGAAAAAGTTTGACGAAGTTACGCGAGAAAAAAAATCAACGCTGTTTGCCGGAACGGACGCGCATTCAAATATCGGTTTTCATCTGCTCGGCGACGACGCGGGAAATAAAATTATCAACCTGAAAATTGACCGCTACGAAACGATTTTCCGCGCGATGCGAAATCACGTTTTAATCGAAAAAGACAAACCTTTGACGCAGGAAACCCTTTTGCAAGCCTTGAAAAACGGACGCTCGTTTATCGGTCTCGACGTTTTGAGCGACCCGAGCGGGTTTTCTTTCACGGCGGAAAACGGCAGAGAATCAAAGACGATGGGCGACGAAATCGCTTTGACCGAAAACTTAAATTTGAAGGTTTCCGCGCCGCAAAATGCGCGATTCGCCGTTTTCAAAAACGGCGAGAAAATTGCCGAAGAAAGCAATGTCGCGCAAATCAATTTTCCCGTCAAAGAAAAGGGAACTTACCGCGCGGAAGTTTATCTCGATTCTCTGGGAACGCCGTTCGATAAAATGCCCTGGATAATCTCGAATCCGATTTATGTTCGATAGTTCGGAGTTCACGCTTCAGCGTGTTCCCGCCTGCGAAGCGCGGCGGTCGGGCAAACTGAAGTTTGAACTCAAAACGCGGCGTGAAAGCAAACTAAAGTTTGCTTTTGAGCTAATTTGGCAAGCCAACGATTTGATATTCTCCGACATCTTACCCAGCAAATCAGATTGGTAAAATTTTTAACGCCAAAAGACAATGAATAATTATAAAAAAGGGGTTTTTAAGATACTCGGTTTAAGTTTGTCAGCCGCTCTGTTATCAGTCGGCGCAATCGCGCAGCAAATTCAGCGCACACCGTTCGACGTGAACGATTACAAGATGGATGTGCAGCTTTCGCCCGACGAAAACAAATTAAACGCGACGGTTGACGTGCGCTTTACGCCCGAAGCAGACACGCGGACGGTTTCTTTTGAATTAAACGGTTCGCTGAAAATCGAAAGCATCACGCGCCTGAATTCGTTCGCGCCGACCGCTAATACTCCGGCGACGAAACTGAAAACGGCAACCGCGACCAAAACGCCGACCGCCGTCGTTACTTCTTCCACCGGGACAAATCAAATTACATTCGTGCAAGACCAGTCGGGCGTTTCGGATTTAGGTCCGAGCGTAAGGATTGATTTGGGCGACACGGTTCTCAAAGGAACGCCGGTAACTCTGCGCTTCAAATACGGCGGCGTGTTGGCGACCGCCGCGGGCGGACCGCTGCTGACTAAACGGCTGGCATACATCGGCGCGAAAGACGGGTATTTATTGTATGCGGCGCGTTGGTTTCCGTTTCACAATTACGCGGCTGACCAGGCGACTTCCGATATTTCGATTTCGATTCCCGGCGGTTTTCAAGTCGTCGGTTCGAGCGATATGCCGACCACGAATGCGGGCGGAAAACATCGTTTCGTGCAGACGAAACCCGCGCTTATCGGCAACGTCGCTTACGCTAAATACTCGACGAAAACCTTGCGCTTCGCCGATTACGAATTGCAGTTTTATACGCGAGTCGGCAACGACGCGCTCATCGCTTCTTACGGCGAAACTTTAGGTCGTGCGCTCGAATTTTATACGCGAGCATATGGCGAACCGCAGGGCGGCAAGCGTTTGCAGATTGTTCAGATTGACGACGAAAGCCTCGACTTTTATTCGACGCAAGGAACGATGTTTATGGCGAATCGCTTGTTCGAGCAAGGGCGCGAAATCACGCAGGAACGTCTTCAGCGCGAAGCCGCTCTGCAATGGTGGGGCTTGACCGTCGGTTTGAAATCGTTTGACGATGCCTGGATTTCGCAAGGTTTGGCGGAATTCAGCGCGTTTGCTTTGCGCGAAAGCACTCTGTCGGGCGCACAGCTTGAAAACTTACGGCGCGAATTGTTGGAAAAATCTCTGACCTTCGAGCAGACCGCTTCATTATCGAGAACGCCCGCCAACTTGGATGACCAATCAACCGCGTATCAATATATTATGTATGGCAAAGGCGCGTCGGTTTTTCGGCTTTTGCGCGACACGCTCGGCGCGGATAAATTTAATCAACTACTCAAAACTTTCTTGCAGCAGTATCGCGGCAAAAACGCTTCGATTGACGATTTTGAAAAGTTGGCTTCACAAATCGCCGGAGTGCCGATGCGCTACTTTTTCGCCCGCTGGGTCGAAGGCACGGGCGTTCCCGAATTTACGACTGATTATCAAATTATCCGCACCCGCGGCGGAAAATTCGTTACGCGCGGCACGGTCAAGCAAAATTATGATAATTTGCGTCTGCCGGTCGAACTGCAACTGCGAAGCGAAGGCGAAGGCGGTTTGAAAACTGTTACCGTTGACATCGAAGACGCGAGCGCGGATTTTAACATCGAATCGGACGGCAAACCGATTGGAGTCGCCATTGACCCGAACTTTAAACTTCTGCGAATCTCGCCGGATTTGCGCGTTTCTTCGATTGCCCGGCGCGGCATCGAACAATTTAAGGAAGGAAATTACGTCGAAGCGCAGCAGCAGTTTGAAGCGGCTTTGAAACTCGACCGCTCGAATTCGTGGATTTATTATCATCTCGGATTGTTGTTCTTAGAGCAGCGAAATTACGATTTGGCGATTGATAATTTCAAGGCGACGCTCGGCGGAACGCTACAGCCGACGTGGTTATCGGTTTGGGCGAATATCAAAATGGGCAACGCCTATGACGCGAAAGGCGACCGTCCCCGCGCCACCGCCGCTTACGCCCGGGGGAAAGGTTTGGCCGCGGATTAGGCCAACCCCCGGGAGGCGGTAAAAAATAATCAGCCGCGGCAATTTGCCCCCCGCGAAAAACCGACCACGCCGGCCAGCAATTAAGGGT
>JAJAYR010000489.1 GCA_026786155.1 Pyrinomonadaceae bacterium | reverse complement strand
TCCTTTCACAGACACAACCGTTTTGCCTTCGGGAACAAAGCGGCTGACGACTTCAATCGCTTGCGGAAGCAAGCCGCCCGGATTGTTCCGCAGGTCAACAATCAGACTTTTCATTCCTTGTTTTTTCAATTCGGCGATTGCCGCATCGAGTTCTTGAGCAGTCGTTTCCTGAAATCCGCCCGTCAAACCGACATAGCCAACGCCGTCGCGGTGCTGAAGAATCGAAACGCCGACACCGTAAAACTGCGAAGACTGGTCTTCGTAAAGTTTGCGGAATTCGTCGCGCGTAAAAAACGATGAATGCGGGTCGAGCGTGTAAAGCATTCCCTGAATCGAACTTTCCGAAATCTTTTCGCGGTCAACTTCGCTGACGTAATTTTTATTAATTACATCGAGGGCTTCCTGATAATCGGCGGCGACTTTTTCCGTCGTCAGCGAAGAATCCGCCGAGGAAGAAACGGGCAGTCTGCCGAAAATGCCGCCGACAATCGCGCCGGTAACGACCAAAATAATTGCGATCAAACCAAACTTTCTGCTCATTGAAAACTTACTCCAAGTCAGGTGAAACTATATCACAAATTAGTTGTCGAAAGTGAGCCGTCGGTTGTCGGCGAACAGATGAGAAATAAACGATGACAGCCGAAAAATCGCATATTTCATTTCTCATCTATAATTTACAATTTGCCGTTAAAAACTTACTATTACACTTTGCCCGAAATGAAAGCTGACTTATCTATCATCGTTCCCGCCTTTAATGAAGAATCCAGACTCGGCGATTCGGTCGGGAAAATTCTCGCTTATTTGAAACAGACGAATCCGCACGCCGAACTGATTGGCGTGGACGACGGCTCGAACGACAAAACCGCCGAAGTCGCCGAAACCGCCTGCGCCGACTTTCCCGAAATCAAATCGCAGGTCATCCGCTACGAAACGAATCGCGGCAAAGGTTTCGCCGTCAAAACCGGCTTGCTCGCCGCGTCCGCCGACATCGCGCTGTTTTCCGATGCCGATTTGTCAACGCCGATTGAGGAAACATCGAAACTCGTCGAACCGATTCGGGCAGATAAATTCGACGTAACTTTCGGCTCACGCGCTTTAGACCGCCGCCTCATCGGAACGCATCAACCGTGGCGGCGCGAACAGGGCGGCAAGGTTTTTAATTTAATTGTCAAAACCTTAACGGGCTTGCCGTTCTGGGACACGCAATGCGGTTTTAAGGCGTTCAATATGCTGAAATTTCGCCCGCTGTTAGACGTAATGCAGATTGACCGTTTCGGCTTCGATGTCGAATTTTTATACGTCGCCGCTTATCACCAACTGCGTTTGCAGGAAATTCCCGTCCGCTGGAATCACTGCGAAGGCACGACCGTCAGCGTCTTCCGCGACAGTCAAAGAATGTTCAACGAAGTCCGCCAAATTCGCCGCAATGCTAAAAAAGGTGTTTATGACAAGTTGAAATAATCGGCGTATAATCAGAACCGTTATGCAGACGATTTATCAAATAAATGCCGACGAACTCGACCAAAATTTGCTTGACAGCATCAAAGCGTTGTTCAAACACAAAGAAATCGAGATTGTCATTTCCGAGCGCGACGAAACGGCTTATCTGCGGCGTTCGCCCGCCAACCGCGAACGACTATTACGCGCCGTCAAAGATGTCGAAGAAAATCTAAACATCGTCGTGCCGAACCAAGAACAATTTCATAACTAAAATGACCGCTAAATTAAACGTCAACATTGACCACGTGGCGACGATTCGGGAAGCCAGAAAAACCATCGAGCCGAGCATTATTACCGCCGCCGTCATTTGCGAACAAGCCGGAGCCGACGGCATTACGGTTCACATTCGCCAAGACCGGCGGCACATTCAAGACCGCGATATTTCATTGCTGCGCGAAGTCGTAACGACGTATCTGAATGTTGAAATGGCGACCAACGAAGCGATGATAAAAATCGCCGTCGAGAAAAAGCCCGACGCGGTTTCGCTCGTTCCCGAAAATCCGACCGAAATCACGACCGAAGGCGGTTTGGATGTCGCCGGAAACTACGAAAACGTGCGAACGGCGATTCACCGATTAAAAGACGCGGGCATTTTCGCCAGCATTTTTATTGACCCGGACAAACACCAAATCGAAGCCGCACACCAGGCGGGCGCACAGCAAATCGAACTCTGCACGGCGGAATACGCCGAACTGACGTTATCATCAAGGGCGGCGCACGGCGCGGGCGCGGAAAAAGCGCGGGCGGAAATCGAACGCATCAAAATCGCTTCCAAATTTGCGAAAAACTTAGGTTTAATCATCGCCGCCGGACACGGTTTGACTTACCGCAACGTCGGCGCACTCGCGCAAATTCCCGAAATCACCGAATTCAACATCGGACACAACATCATTTCCCGCGCCGTTTTTACGGGGCTTTACCGCGCCGTCGAGGAAATGATGGCGGCGATTAAAGTTTAAAATTTCTCGCTTGATAAAAACTGTTGTGAAACAATTCCCGAATGAAGATTTTTTCAGCAAAAATCCAAAAAAATCAGCTCAACCAACCCGGCATCGCGCCGAAAGAATCTTGTCGCCGTTAATTTTCAATCCAACTACATTTGAAAAAAATAATCCGCTATAATCTTTAGTTTGTGTCGAATGAACCGTTAAAACGAATCGCGGTCGGAGACGCGGGACATCCCGTTCCCGCCGTGCGAAAATCGAAAGGCAGAGCGTTTGAAATCAGCCGTTCCGACAAAACGCGCCCGACGCTTTTTCCGAAAGGCGACGACATCGGGTATTTGCATTGGCGGCTTCACGAAGCGGAAAGAGAATTTGTCGGTGCGCGGCAGGGCGATTTTTTCGGGACGGACGAGGAACTTTTCGATGCCTATCGTAAGGCATATCAATCGCTCGACGACATCTCGGTTGATGTCAAATCGCCCGACGGAAGTTATAATTTGGGCGAAAACGTAACGCCGTTGGAAGGCGTTAATCTGATTGAAGACTGGCTTAAATCACGAGGTTTATGGAGATTTTCAGATGAATAAATTGACGGAATTAAAATCGCTGCTCTCGAAAAGTGGTTTTCTGAATTTTACCGCGTTCGACGGCGCGGAAATTGACGAAATGCTCGACCGCCGCGACGATTCGGAGTTTGAAGAAGATTGGCTCAGAGTTTTTCAGGAGTTGGAGCAAAAATCATTTACCGACGACGATTTGGCGGCGATTAAAAACATCCGCGAAATTGCCTACCAGAAGACTTTTGAAGCGACCGAACACGGCGAACTCGCCGCTTACGTCGCCGACGATTTCGAGATGATTGCCAAATCTCTGTTCGCCGAATTCAGCGACGAATGGCTCAACGCCTTATTTTTGGCTTATCTGCACGGCGCGTTTCCGCACACCAAAATCGCTCCCAGACGGAGCGGTCTGGAACTGATTTTGGAAACGGCTTCTTTGCAAAAATTAGCCGCTTAGAACTGTATGCTTAAATTTCATAACACTTTATCCAATCAACTCGAAGAATTTCATCCGTTGAACGATAACGAAGTGCGCCTTTATATCTGCGGTCCGACGGTTTGGAGTTTCGCGCACATCGGCAATTTTCGCACCTTTGTTTTCGGCGATATTTTGCGGCGTTACCTGAAATATAAAAATTTCAAATTGACGCACGTTTTTAATTTGACCGATGTTGACGACCGGATTATTAACGAAGCGAAACGAGCCGGAAAGACGATTGACGAATTTACCGCGCCGTTTATCGCGGCGTTTTGGGAAGATTTCGACGCGCTCGGCTTGGAGCGTCCCGAAATCGCTCCGCGAGCGACACAGCACGTTGCGGAGATGATTTCGATTATCGAAAAACTGCTGGAAAACGGACACGCTTACGAATCGGACGGCTCGATTTATTATCGTATTTCGGCGTTCAAAGATTACGGAAAACTCTCGAAAATAAATTTCGCGGGCAATGTCTCCGGCGCATCGGGCAGAGTTGACACCGACAAATACGATAAGGAAAACGC
>JAJAYR010000488.1 GCA_026786155.1 Pyrinomonadaceae bacterium | reverse complement strand
GCGAACGCCGACGGGCAAATTTCAGGGCGCGTTAAAAGGTTTCACCGCGCCGGAACTCGGCGCAATCGCCATTAAAGCGGCAATTGAAAAAGCGGGAATTTCGCCGGAATTGGTTGACGAAGTGATTATGGGCTGCGTCGTGCAAGCCGGAATCGGGCAGGCACCGGCGCGGCAGGCGGCTTTGAAAGCGGGACTTCCGCCGGAAGTTTCGGCGCTGACGATAAATATGGTCTGCGGTTCGGGACTTCGCGCCGTCGCGCTCGCCGCGCAAGCGGTCAGTTTGGGCGACGCGGAATTTGTCGTCGCGGGCGGAATGGAATCTATGTCGAACATTCCTTACGCGCTGCCGACGGCGCGGGACGGAATGCGAATGGGCAATCAGACGGCGGTTGATTTGATGATTAACGACGGTTTATGGTGTCCGTTCGAGAATTGGCATATGGGCAACACGGGCGAAATCGTCGCCGACAAACATCAAATCACGCGCGAAACGCAGGACGAATACGCTTACCATTCGCACCGCAAAGCCAACGAAGCCCAACTTGCCGGACGCTTCAAAGATGAAATCGTTCCCGTCACGATTCCGCAGAAAAAAGGTGAGCCGATAATTCTCGATTACGACGAAACGGTTCGCGCCGACACGACCAGCGAGACGCTCGGCAAGTTGAAACCGGCGTTCAAAAAAGACGGCGGCACGGTGACGGCGGGCAATGCTCCCGGTGTCAATGACGGCGCATCGGCGTTGGTCATCACGTCGGCGGAGAAAGCGAAGGAACTCGGAATCGAACCGTTGGCGCGAATCGTCGCGTCGGCGCAGTCGGGCATCGAGCCGAAATTTATTATGCTTGCGCCGGTCGAAGGCGTGAAACGGGTTTTGAAAAAAGCCGACTGGCAAATGTCGGACGTTGACCTTTTTGAACTCAACGAAGCGTTTTCCGTGCAGGCTCTGGGCGTGATGAAGGAACTCGGAATGGACGCGGAAAACGTCAACGTCAACGGCGGCGCGGTCGCGCTCGGACACGCCATCGGCAATTCGGGCGGGCGCATTTTGACCACCTTGCTGCACGAAATGAAACGCCGCGACGTGAAAAAAGGCGTTGCCGCGCTTTGTTTGGGCGGCGGTAATTCGGTGGCGATGGCGGTCGAACGCGACTAATTAAAATTCAAAAACTTTTTATTGGTGTTCGGCGTATTTTGCAGTATCATAAAAAGCGTCGAACGCTTTATTTTTGGAGAAAATTTATGACGGCGAAAGAACAAAATAAATTGGTCGGGATTTTTTTGATGATTCACGGCGGAATTCAGTCTTTAGTAATGATTTTTATTGCGTTGTTTTACGGCGTAATCGGCGCGGGCGTGTTCGCTTCAGCCCAACGGCAGGAAGAACAAATAATCGGCGCGGTTCTTGTGGCGGCAATAGTTTTCATAATTTTCTTTTCGCTGCTTTTTATCATTCCGCAACTCGTGGGCGGTTGGAAAATTTATAAAGAAGCACCGAACGCGCGGATTTGGGGAATTATCGGAAGCATCGTTGCGTGTCTGTCATTTCCTTTGGGAACTGCCGCCGGAGTTTTCGGGTTGGTTTTTCTTTTCGGTGAAGAAGGAAAAAGATTTTATTTGGGTGGAAATAGCTACGCGCCGCCGAGTTTTCCGTCGCCGCCGCCGAATAATTGGCAATAGCTTGTGAAGCGAAAATTAAAAATATGTTCGAGCGATAAAATCTAAATTTTATCGCTCGTTTGTTTTGTGCGGCGATTTTCGATAGATTTTAAGAAAGGTTTTAAGCCAAATGTTATCAAAGAGGAATTTTAAAAATGAGTGAAATTATCGGAATTGTCGGCGCAGGCGCGATGGGCAACGGCATCGCGCAAACTGCCGCCGCGTCGGGTTTTGAGGTCGTAATGTGCGACATCAAAGATGAGTTTGTGCAGAAAGGCTTCGCTTCAATCGGCAAAAGTTTAGACCGCTTCGTGAAAAAAGAAACGATGACCGAAGCAGGCAAAGCGGAAGTTTTAGGGCGCATCAAAACGACGACGAATCTCGAAGATTTAAAGGATTGTTTTTTAGTCGTCGATGCGGCGACGGAAAATTTTGAAATTAAAAAGCAATTATTTGAAAAGTTGGACGAAATAACGAATGCCGAATGTATTCTGGCATCGAATACTTCTTCGATTTCGATTACGAAAATCGCCGCCGTTACGAACCGACCGGACAAAGTTATCGGAATGCACTTTATGAATCCCGTGCCGCTGATGAAACTCGTCGAAGTCATTCGCGGCATTGCGACGAGCGATGAAACCTACGCCCGCGTCAAAGAAATGTCGGAAAAGATGGGCAAAACGCCGCTCGACTGTCAGGATTTTCCGGGTTTTGTGGCGAACCGCATTTTGCTGCCGATGATTAACGAAGCGATTTTCGCGCTTTACGAAGGCGTGGCGACCAAAGAAAGCATTGACGGCATTATGAAACTCGGAATGAATCATCCGATGGGACCGCTGACGCTCGCCGATTTTATTGGTCTGGACGTTTGTCTGGCGATTCTTAAAGTGATGCACGAAGGTTTGGGCGACTCGAAATATCGTCCGTGTCCGCTGCTGGTGAAAATGGTTGACGCGGGCTGGCTCGGCAGAAAATCGGGCAAAGGATTTTACGACTATCAAAGTTAATTTATGATAAAAAACGAAATGACGAAACGGCAATATCTAAATTACAGCTATTTATCTTTCTTTTTCAGCGTGGCGTATTCGGG
>JAJAYR010000487.1 GCA_026786155.1 Pyrinomonadaceae bacterium | reverse complement strand
GGTCAAAGGATATGTATCGGGAAAGCGCGGCGCGATGCGGCGGACGGCTTTGGCAATTTCCCTGCGATCTTCAATGTTTATCAAATACGACGGCATCGTCGAATCGTAATCTTTTAAAAATTCGGGAACGCGCGTGTCTATCACCGCAAAATCGTCAACCGAAACGAGAATAAAATTTAATCCTTGGGCGCGATAATCGGCATCAATTTCCACGAGTTCGGGAAATTCAGAGCGGCACGGACCGCACCACGTCGCCCAAAAATTTATCAAAACCGGCTTTTTGTTCGTCGGTTTGGCGAGCGATTTTAATTCGGCGGCGTTGATCTTTTTCGTTTCCGTAACGACTTTCAAATCCGAACTCTGCGCGGAAACGGCGACGGTTGAAAACACGAAAATAAGAAACGCGAAAACTAACGCGATTGATTTCTGCATTGTTTTTTAAACTAACGGCTTGAGCGCGAATCCGTCCGTGTCCCAACCGGCGCGTTTGGCACCCGCCTGATACGCGCTTTCCAGAAATTCTAAAATCGCTTCACGAGGCGAATCCGAATTTCGCGCATCGTCATACATCAAAATCGCCATCGCTCCTTTGTCGGTGTTCCACAGCGCGGCGGCGGGTTTTAGTTTTTCGTCAGTCAAATTTTCCGGTTTGGGCGCAGTGTAAGAATAGAACGCCGGCGCGGGAACATTGTCGTCGCCCGCCCAAAATCCGAAACTAATGACTTCGTGCGAATAGGCTTCGCGCTCGACCGTTCCGGCTGATTCTTTGACCGGCGCGAGTTTGCCGGAAAAGCGCGTCAAAGCCAGATCGAAACTGTGCCAGAACAAGTGAACCGGCGTAGATTTGCCGATAAAGCGTCCGCGAAATTCCTCGAAAACATCGTTGACGCTGACAAGAACGCGGTGAAATTTCTCGACGTATTCTTTGTCGTAAGATTTATTTTCCGTGTCTTCGGCAAACGGTATTTTGCTTGGAGTTTCATACGGAACCGCCCAAATTTTCGCTTCGATGCCGAGCGCGGCGAGCGATTCAAAAACCTGACGATAAAAATCGGCGACCGTCAAACCGTCTTCGAGCGCGAAACTCTTTTCTTTGCCGTCGCTCGTGCGGATGTTCAGACGGTGTTCGATAAAATCGAATTCGATTTCAAAATTACCCTCATCAAAAGGAATCGGGCGCGTCGTCAGTCCGCGCGGCGAAACGTAAAACGGAACGTGCCACCAATGATTCTGACGCGGCTGCAATTTCAGGCGAATCTTACCGACGATCTGCAAATAAAGATGCAGAGTATTTTTCGTCCGTTTCCATTCGGCGAGCGGCAGCGACGGAAAAGCGTTTGAATTAGTTCGACTCATAAATTTTTATTCAGCCGCGACGACTTCGATTTCGCCGTGCGTCTTTTTCAAAATATCAACCAGCGATTCGGCTAAATCTTCCAACACCTTTTTCATTTTTTCGTCGGTCATTTCCACGCTGTTGCCATCGAACATTTTACCGACGTTGCCGACCGCGATTTCCGACGGCAGGACGTTGACCAATAAAATCGAAAGCACGCCGCGCAAGTGTCCGAGACAGCGAATGCCGCCGAACGCGCCCGGCGATTCGGTCATAATCGCGGCGATTTTGCCTTTGAAAACTGCGCCCATTTTATATTCGTCCGACTGGCGCGAAGCCCAGTCAATGGCGTTTTTCAACGCGCCGCTCAGAGAACCGTTGTATTCGGGCGAAGCGATGAGCAAGCCGTCGTGCGCCGCCAGCAGTTTTTGAAATTTCAGGGCGTTTGCCGAAAAGCCGTCTTTTTCGTGGTCGTCGGAGTTGTAAATCGGCATCGGATAATCGCGCAAATCAATATACGTAACTTCCGCGCCTGCCGCTTCCGCGCCTTTAATCGCCGTTTTGACGACTCGTTTGCTGTATGAATGTTCGCGCAGACTGCCCGCGAACGCTAAAATTTTCGGTTGTTTTGTCATATAAATTTTAATTCCTGATTTTATAAAATTGAACAGAAAAAGTTTGCCACGAATTTTAGGAAAACTCCAATTCTTGTTTTTCCGGCAACGGCGAATTAACATTGGTTCTGATGGAAGATGTGTTTTACAAATGGATTGTCGAATCAATTTTAGGATTGATTTTAGTCGGCTTCGGTCTAAGCCTTTTCGGACAGTCGGTGATTTATAAATCGAAGGGCGAGCCGCTGAAAAAATGGTTTCTATGGGGAACAATCAGCCTGATTGTCGTCAACGCCGGAATCTGCGTTTTCGGTGATGCCGTTAAACAGCGCGTTATTTATGAAGCGGCGCGACCCATTGCCGAAAACATTTTTCGATAGAAAATTATGATTAAATCTTTCCAAAACAAATCGCCGAAAATTCACGAATCGGCTTTTATCGCCGCCGCTGCAATCATCATCGGCGATGTCGAAATCGGCGCGGAATCGAGCGTCTGGTTCGGTTCGATTCTGCGCGGCGATGTCAATTCGATTCGTATCGGCGAACGCACGAACATTCAGGACGGCACGATAATTCACGTTTCGCGCGACGCGCATTCGACCACTTTAGAAGACGAAGTAACCGTCGGGCATCGCGCGACATTACACGGATGTTACATCGAAACGGGTTGTTTAATCGGCATCGGCGCGATTATACTTGACGGAGTGCGCGTCGGCAGCCATTCGCTGGTCGCGGCGGGCAGTTTGCTCACGCCGAATACGCAGATTCCGCCGCGCTCTCTAGTGATGGGAAGTCCCGCCAAAGTTAAGCGCGAACTTTCCGACGTGGAAGCTAAGGATTTGGCAAAATTTTGGCAAAACTATGTTTCGTTAAGCCGGATTTACAAAAATCAATTTCCGTAACGCCTATTTTAAACAAGGGGAACTCGCTTTAATGCCTGATTATTTAAAACTGCCCGGCAGTTTATTTTTTATTTTATTTGCTTTTGTTTTTAATAATTCAGCCCAGACGCTGAACGAAAAAAAGTTACCCGCAAAGGAAAAGCCTTCGAGTTTTCTGAAAGATTCTCGCTTGCCCGGCGAAACGAAACAAACTCCGCCGGAACATTATTCGCCCGTCAAGCCGGATTCAAAAAAATCTTCCGGGACCGAACCGGAAAATCAGAAACAAGTTGAGCCGGAAGATTGGAGTTTGCGGCGCGGTGATAAAACTTTTTCCGTCGAATACGGCGTTTCGCCGTTTAATCCGAGCAATTTCGCCGGACCAAAGGAATTTGACGTCTACGGGCGCGATTTGCATCTGTTCACTTTTCGCGTCGGACGCATTATCGGCACCAAGCGCAACGTCAGTTATGAATATATGTTCGGCGCAACACCGCTGGCGATTTTTACGAAAAACGAAGTCGTCAACAAGTCATATATTTCGCCGACGCAAACGCCGAACATTGCGCCGACGAAACGCGAAACGACCTACGGAATCGGAGTTCAGCCGGTCAATTTCAAGTTTATGTTTTTCGCCAAAAATCGCCTGAAACCTTACGCGCAAGTCGGCGCGGGCATTTTGTTCACGAACAAAGCCGTTCCCGTTCCGCAAAGCACACTTTTTCAGTTGACGGGCGATTTCGGCGGCGGTTTGATGTATCTGCTTTCGGAGAAACGCGCCGTCAATTTTGGCTACAAATACTTCCACATCTCGAACGGCAACATTAACGAGAAAATCAACAATCCGGGTTTTAACGCCAATGTTTTCTACGTTAGTTATTCATTTTTATTCAGATAAATCTTCGCCAAAAGCGCGGTTTTGGTTTATGCTTGACGCACACGCTTTCAAAAAAACGTGCGTCTTTATTTTTCATAACAATTTTTGAGGAGAAACTTTTAATGCGAAACTTTTTCGCCGATTTCCGGCGCGTCATTATCTTTTTAACTATCACGGCGGTTTTTTCGATGACCGCGCTCGCCCAGAATTTTAACGACGGGCAGAAAAATAATTCGGCTGTCGAAGACGTTTCCGGCGCGAAACAAACCGCTAATGCTTTAAACGACAAAAACGAATTTTCCGTTTGGGGCGCGTTTGCGCCGGACATTCCGCGCCTGTTCAGCGGTTCGCGCCCATCAACTTTCGGCGAATTTGGTTTTCAATACGCCCGCCGCATCGCTTCGAGCCGCAACGTCGCACTAAAATATACGATTGACGCGATTCCGCTCGCCGTGATCAACTACCGACAGGAACGGCTCATCCGGCTTTCGCCGACCGCGTTCGGCTACGAACGCCCGCGCACCACCGCTTACGCCGCCGGTTTAACGCCCGTCGGTTTTCAACTGAATTTTCTGCGGCAGAGAAAAATTCAGCCGTTTGTAACGGCGAATGCCGGTTTGCTCATCTTTAATAAATCGCTGCCCGACGACCGCAGCGCACTTCGACCTGAACAGCGCGGCAGACAGTTTAATTACACCTTGGCGGGCGGCGGCGGCGTGGAATTTTTGACCGATGCAAACAAAAGCTACACGGTCGGCTTCAAGTTTCATCACATCTCGAACGCTTCGACCGGCAATATCAATCCCGGTTTCGACCAGAATCTTTTTTATTTCGGCTATACGTTCAAGAAATTTTAGGTGATTTAACAGAGTTGGAACGCTGATTTACTAAGACAACGAGATTGATTAAAATTAGAGCGTATTTCAATTAAATGCGAAAACGATTCGGAATAGATGAGAGATGAAAGATGATAATTGATAGATTCAGAGCGCGTCTATTATCTCTCATCTACCATCTCTCATCTATTCCGAATCGTTTTTTCTTCATTAAACTGAAAGCTATTCTAAATCCTAAATAATTTAGCAATCATAATAAACCATCTTTCCGTGTTTTAAACAAAGAAATGGCTAATACAAATCCAGCGCGTGGAATGCGCGATTTTCTGCCGTCCGATGTCCGCAAACGCGAATACGTCATCGGCATTATCAAGGAAGTTTATGAAAGTTACGGCTTCGAGCCGCTCGAAACTCCGGCGGTCGAAAACATCGAAACTTTGACGGGCAAATACGGCGAAGAAGGCAATCAGCTAATTTTCAAAATCCTAAAACGCGGCGAAAAACTCGACGCGAACGCAAGCGAAAAAGATTTGTCCGATTTAGCTTTGCGCTACGATTTGACCGTTCCGTTAGCGCGTGTCGTGGCGAATCATCGCAACGATTTGCCGAAATTCTTCAAACGCTACCAAATCCAACCCGTCTGGCGAGCCGACCGTCCGGCGCGTGGACGCTTCCGCGAATTTTATCAATGCGACGTTGATGCCATCGGTTCGAGTTCGATGATCGTCGAAGCCGAACTCTGCGCGGCGGTCAGCGAGATTTTAACGCGATTAGGTTTTGATGATTTTATAATTCGATTGAATCACCGAAAGATATTAACCGGCATTTTGGAAACATCTGGAATAGAAAAAGATTTACATACTGAGGCACTTATAATACTAGACAAACGCGACAAGATTGGAGAGGAAGAAATTAGCAACGAATTCGAGCGAAAAGGAATTCCTCTAAAAGGAATTCATAAATGGCTTGCGTTTGTTAACAGTATTAATAAAAAAAGAGAAGAAAATTTGGGGAAACAAACACTTCTTGAATCAAACCAAGATATTATCAACGAATTTTACAGTCTTCTCCAAAATCACAAAGAGGGTATTGAAGGATTACAAGAATTAGTAAGTATATGGAATTTGTCTGAGGAACTTTCTGAACAGCCACACATTGCACTTGAGCCACTCCTTGCGCGTGGTTTGTCATATTACACGGGCGCGATTTTTGAGATTAATGTTAACGATTTGGCGGGCAGTCTCGGCGGCGGCGGGCGTTATGACGGTTTAATCGGAATGTTCGGCAAGGAACAGATTCCGGCGTGCGGTTT
>JAJAYR010000486.1 GCA_026786155.1 Pyrinomonadaceae bacterium | reverse complement strand
TTTATAATTTTAGGATTTTGTGTAAATCGGTTTAATTCAAGTTAGTTGGGCATTAAAACCGTGTCAACCACATGAATTACACCGTTTGATTGTTTGACATTAGCAATCGTAACCATTGACATTCCGCCTTTCTCGTCGGTTAACGTCAGCATATTGCCGTTCATCGAAGCCGTCAGCATTCCGCCGGCGACGGTTTTGAACATCGCTTTGCCTTTGCCTTTTTTGATAGCTTTGGCAATTTTCTTAGAATCCATATTTCCGGCGACGACGTGATAAGTCAAGATTTTTGTCAGCATCGCTTTGTTTTCCGGCATCACTAACGTATCAACCGTTCCCGCCGGGAGTTTGTCAAAAGCTGAATTGGTCGGGGCGAAAACCGTGAACGGTCCTTTGCTTTTCAAAGTGTCAACCAATCCGGCGGCTTTGATCGCGGCGACTAAAGTCGTGTGGTCTTTGGAATTAACCGCGTTGTAAACGATGTCTTTGGTTTTATCCATCGCCGCGCCGCCGACCATCGGGTTGTCGCTTTTCATCATTTTATCCTGCGCCGAAACGCTGCTTACGCCGAAACCGATGCTCAGCGCGACTAAAAAGAATGCAAATACTAAGTTTTTCATTTTGTTTATCTTCCTTCTTCGTTTATTTATTGAAATTTCAAAAAGTTTCCCTTTGTCTACCATTTCGTTTCAGGCGGTCAAACAGATTCAAAAAGTTCTGAATATTAAAATTTAGTCCGTCTGATGTCTGACAAAAATCTGACAAATTTTGCGAAACGGTTGAATAAAAACCGCGTCGCGTGATTTTCGATTTACTCGCCGTTTTCAAGCCACGGTAATTTCTGCGGCGAGATAAACGTCCTGAATCGAGTTTAGTAATTTTACGCCTTCGGTCATTGGACGCTGAAACGCTTTGCGCCCGGAGATTAAGCCAGTGCCGCCGCCGCGTTTGTTGATAACCGCCGTCCGCACCGCGTCCACCGTGTCGGATTCGCCTTTCGATTCGCCGCCGGAATTTATCAAACCGCAGCGTCCCATATAACAATTGGCGACTTGGTACCGCACCAAATCAATCGGATTGTCGGTCGTCAATTCGCTGTAAATTTTCGGGTTCGTTTTGCCGTAGCTGCTCTCGACGTTCAGCATATTGAAGCCGCCGTTGCGCTCCGGCAATTTCTGTTTGATGATGTCGGCTTGAATCGTTACGCCGAGATGATTCGCCTGTCCGGTCAAATCGGCGGCAGTGTGCATATCGCCTTCTTTGCCTTTAAATTTCGAGTTCCGCAGATAACACCAGAGAATCGTCGCCATTACGAGTTCGTGCGCGTAGGCGAAGGCTTCGGCGACTTCCGTAATCTGGCGCGTTGATTCGTCCGAGCCGAAATAAATCGTCGCGCCGACGGCGACCGCGCCCATATTGCGGGCTTCTTCGATGCTGCCGAACATCACCTGGTCAAATTTGTTCGGATAAGTAAGCAGTTCGTTGTGATTGATTTTGACGATAAACGGGATTTTATGCGCGAATTTGCGGGCGACGATGCCCAACACGCCGAACGTCGAAGCGACCGCGTTACAGCCGCCTTCCATCGCCAATTTAACGATATTTTCCGGGTCGAAATACTGCGGATTCGGCGCAAAACTCGCGCCCGCCGAATGTTCGATGCCCTGGTCAACCGGCAGAATCGAAAGATAACCCGTGCCGCGCAGTCGCCCATTGTCGAAAAGTGTTTGCAAGGAGCGCAAAACTTTCGGACTGCGGTCGGACTGCGCCCAGACTCTATCAACGAAGTCCGCGCCCGGAAGCTGCAAAAGGTCTTTAGAAATGGTTTTTGAAGTGTGATTCAAAAGCGTTTCGGCATCATCGCCCAAAAGTTCCTGAATTTTTTGGTAATCAACAGCCATTTATCTTATCTCCTGAATTGTTTATAAATTTATATTAAAGCGTTTTGCGGTCAAGTATAACACAAAATATATTTTCGACTGAACGCGGTTTTCATTGCTTTAGACAAGCGTCTTGAGATAAGATACCAAAGAAAATATTCGCACCGGAAGCGTTTGCAAAATCCTATAATGCAACTTTTCCCATAACCATATTAGCCGCATTTTGCGGTGAAACTTAATCAATATAAAGAGGTATCAGAAATGTTTTTAAATTTCGGAAAGCGTTTTACGCTGCTTTCCATTTTCAGCCTGCTCGCGGTTTGTTCGCTGACCGCTGTTGCCCAGGATAAAATCTGGCGGGAAGTCTCCCCTGCCGAACTTCAGATGAAAACGCCGCAGGTCGAGCCGGATGCCGACGCGGAAGCCGTCTTTTGGGAAGTGCGCGTGGACGATAGTTCGGATAGCGACCTCTCGCTCAGCCATTATGTGCGCGTTAAGATTTTTACCGAGCGCGGACGCGAAAAATACAGCAAATTCGATGTACCGTTCACGCGCGGAATAAAAATCAAAGACCTTGCCGCCCGCGTCATCAAGCCGGACGGCTCAATCGTGGAAATTACCAAACAGGATATTTTCGAGCGCGAAATTATTAAAGCCAACAAGGTTAAAATAAAAGCCAAATCCTTCGCCGTTCCCGGTATCGAACCGGGCGTTATCGTCGAATATCGTTACCGCGAAGCCGTCGGCGATGCCGGAGCGAAAGGAATGACGCTGGTTTTTCAACGCGAAATTCCCGTCCAAAAACTTTCTTATTATTACAAGCCGTATAATAAAAAAGAGCCGAATTATCAATCGTTTAATTTTACCGACACGAAATTTATCAAAGACGATAAGGGATTTTATCTGGCGCAGAGAACCAATGTTCCGGCTTTTAAGGAAGAGCCGCGAATGCCGCCGGGCGATACGGTTCGCCCGTGGATGCTTCTGCAAGGTTCGAGTTTCGGCTTGGTCAACGCTTCGGCTTTTTCAATTTCATACACCATTAAAGACCCGAAAATTCCGACCCTTTACTGGGGCGCGGTTTCGACCGAGTATTCGGGCTTGGTCAAGCAAATGAACAAGCCGGACAAGGAAATCAAACGAACGGCGGCGGAACTGACGGCTTCCGCTTCGACACCCGAAGAAAAATTGCGAAAACTTTATGAATTCTGCCAAACGCAAATCAGAAACACGAATTTCGACACTTCTTTAACCGACGAGCAGCGGGCGAAACTGCCGAAAAACAAAACGCTCGCCGATGTCCTGAAAAATAAATCAGCCGGTTCGCAGTTTATTGATATGCTGTTCGGCGCGATGGCGAGTTCGCTCGGAATGGAAACGCGGATTGCTTTAGCGGGCGACCGCAGCAAAATGTTTTTTAATCCGGGGATGACGAACGATTCGTTCATCCATCCGGCGGCAATCGCCGTTAAAGTCGGTGAGAATTGGAAGTTTTTCAATCCGGGCGTAAAATTTTTGCCAGCCGGAATGTTGGTCTGGTATGAGGAAGACGTTTGGGCGATGCTGGTCGGCGAAAAAAATTACAGTTGGGAGCAAACTCCGCTTTCCGGCATTGATAAAACCGTCGCCAAACGCACGGGAAAGTTCAAACTGCTCGAAGACGGAACGCTCGAAGGCACGGTTAAAGTGGAATATACGGGACAAAACGCGCTGGATTTCAAAATGGACAACTACGACGAATCCGCCAACACGCGCGAAGAGAATTTGAAAAACGAAATTAAAGCGCGAATGACGACGGCGGAAATTTCGGATTTTTCAGTCAGCGATATTGTTGACGCGGAAAAGCCGGTAATTTATCAATACAAAGTGCGCGTCCCGAATTACGCGCAGAAAACGGGCAAGCGATTGTTTTTACAGCCCGGCTTTTTTGAATACGGCGGCAGCCCGATTTTCTCCAGCGCGACGCGCAAATACGACGTTTTTTTCCGCTATCCGTGGTCGGAAGAAGACGAGGTTCAAATTGAACTGCCGAAAGGTTTCGCGCTCGACAACGCCGACGCGCCGGGAATGCTTGAAGACCCGCAAAAAATTGGTTCGCTGAAAATTAATATCGGTATGAACAAAGAAGGAAACATTATGAGTTATCGGAGAAAATTCCATTTCGGCGGCGGCGAAAAAATATTATTTCCGGTCGGCTCATATCAGCCGCTGCGAAATCTGTTCGACGGATTTCACAAAGCCGATACGCATACGATTACGCTCAAGCAGAATTAAGGCGGAAAGCAGTCGGCAGTTGGCAGAAGGC
>JAJAYR010000485.1 GCA_026786155.1 Pyrinomonadaceae bacterium | reverse complement strand
TGAAAATCTTTTAATTCGCTTAAGTTCGAGATTTGATTTTTCGATGTGAAAATCGGGCAGGTTTGATTAAATTGTTTGATTTGAGATTGGAGATTTGAAACGTCTTCGACTAAATTGGCGCGGGTGATAACAATTGAATCGGCGCGTTTTAAGTTTCCAAGCGGTTCGCGCAAAATTCCGAAAGGCAGCGTTTTGCCGTTGCCGAACGGGTTCGTCGCGTCAATCAAAACGATGTCCGAATCGCGTTTGAGGCGGCGATGCTGAAACGCATCGTCTAAAACAAAAGCCGTGACGCCGAACTTTTCACGCGCCCAAATTCCCGCCGCAACACGGTCGGTATCGGCGACGACGACGGCTTTTCCCAAAAGTTTCCGCGCCAGTTCAAACGGTTCATCGCCGGACTGTTTCGCATCAGCCAAAATCCGTTCGCCGTCTGAAACTAAAACTCGCTGCTTCGGATTTTCGCGCCCGTAACCGCGCGTCAAAATGCCGACTTTTGCGCCGCTTTCAAAAAGCATTTCGGCGATGAGCGCGACCATCGGCGTTTTGCCCGTGCCGCCGACGGTGATGTTCCCGACGCTGACGACCGGAACGCCGAGCGAAATTGATTTGAAAACGCCCTTTTCATAAAGCACGTTGCGAACATTTGTAACTGCGCCGTAAAGTTGGGAGAACATAATGGATAATGGATAATTGATAATTGAAAGTTGAGAAACTGCAATAAAGTAATGAATATCTGCTGTTATAAATTATTCAATCATTATCCATTATCCATTATCCATTATCCATTAACTTTTATTCGTGGTTTGAATCAATCTTTCCAGTTTGACCTGCGCCGAATGGCTGTCAATGCTTTGTTCGGCGAGACGCGCGGCGTGGAGCGGGTTTTCGGCGAGTCCGCCGACGAGCAGCGCGGCGGCGGCGTTTAAAATGACGAGCGAACGTGCTTCGTCGCGGCGTTTGCTGTCGAGAACTTCGCTGATAATTTTCGCGCTTTCTTCGGGCGTTTCGGCTTTTAAATGTTTGATTTCGCCGTGTTGCAAGCCGAAATCTTCCGGCGTAACGACGAATTTTCTGACTTTATTGCCGAAAATTTCAGCGACCAAAGTCTCGCCGATTAACGTCAATTCGTCCAAACCGTCTTTGCCGTGAACGACCCAAGCGTTTTTCGTTCCCAAAAGCATCAACGCCTGCGCCATCGGTTCGACTAAGGATTGATGCCACACGCCGACGATTTGCTTCGGCGGCATCGCCGGATTCGCCAGCACACCGAGCAGATTAAAACAACTGCGAATGCCGAGATTGCTGCGAATCGTGCCGACGCGCTTTAAGGTCGGATGAAATTTCGGGGCGAACATAAAGCCGATGCCCGCGCCGTCGAGACACGCCTGTGCGCTTCCCGGATCGCCCGAAACTTTAACACCGAGTTTGGCTAAAACTTCCGCGCTTCCCGTTTCGCTCGTCACGGCGCGGTTGACTTGTTTGGCGACCGGCAAACCCGCGCCCGCGATGACGAAAGCGGCGGCGGTCGAGACGTTAAAAGTCTTGGCGACGCTCGAACCCGTTCCGGTGTTTTCGATAAAATTCGCGTAGCGCGTTTTCACCTGAACGGCGTTTTCGCGCAGCACGCGAGCCATTCCCGCGAGTTCCGCGAAAGTTTCGCCTTTTGCCGTCAGCGCGGCTAACGCGCCTGCAATCTGCTGCGGGTAAGTCGCCGGGTCGGTCAGCACGCGGAAAAAATCCGAGGCTTCGTCCATTGATAAATCTTCGCCGCGCACGAGGCGGACGAGAAATTTGTAAAGCGGCGTATCGGATTTCGGATTCGTCGCCGAAGTCGGCGCGTCGAGCAGCCATTTTGTTTTTGGTTTCAGCATATTTTTGTTGTAGATTGGCGGTCAGCGGTGAGCGGTCGGAGGTCAGTAAAAAAATCAGGAGCGGAAAATAACCGGAAAATTCGGCACTCTGAACTTAAATTCAAAGTCCTTGTATCTAATATCTCAAATATCGAGAAAGTTTTGCAAGAGTTTTTTACCGGCACTCGTTAAAATTGATTCGGGATGGAACTGAACGCCTTCGATTTTGTGAGTTTTATGACGCATCGCCATTATCAAACCGTCGGGCGAGACGGCGGAAATTTCCAGGCAATCGGGCAGCGTTTCGCGTTCGACGATTAAGGAATGATAGCGTCCGGCTTGGAAATCGTTTTCCAAATCCTTGAAAATCGTTTTGCCGTCGTGCGCGACGGCGACGGGTTTTCCGTGAACGGGAAACGGCGCACGGACGACTTTCCCGCCGAACACTTGTCCGATTGCCTGATGTCCGAGACACACGCCGAGAATCGGGACGCGCCCGGCGTATTTCTCTAAAACTTCCAGTGAAATTCCCGCGTCATCCGGCGTTCCCGGTCCGGGCGAGATTAAAATCCGTTCGGGCTTGAGCGTCGTTTCGATTTCGTCGAGCGTCACTTCGTCGTTGCGCCGCACTTCCATCGCTGCGCCGAGTTCGCCCAAATACTGCACGATGTTATAGGTAAATGAGTCGTAATTGTCTATGACCAGAAGCATAGTTGATAATGGATAATTGATAATGGATAATTATTAGTTTGATAAGTCGGTTAGTTATTAACTATCCGTTATCAATTATTCATTATCAACTAATTTATGAGCAAACGCGATTATTACGAAATTTTAAGTGTTACCAAAACGGCGACCGAGACGGAAATCAAAGCCGCTTACCGCAAACTGGCGATTCAGCATCACCCGGATAAAAACCCGGACGACCACACGGCGGAAGAAAAATTTAAGGAAGCGGCGGAAGCCTATTCGGTATTGTCCGACGCGCAGAAACGCGCGGCTTACGACCGCTTCGGACATCAGGGAGTCGGCGCGGGCGCGGGCGGCGCGGGCTTTAATCCGGGATTCTCCAATATCGAAGACATTTTCGATTTATTCGGCTTCGGCGATATGTTCGGCGGGCAGCAGGGCGGTCGCGCCAATGGCAGAAGTGCCGGACAGCGCGGCGCGGATTTGCGCTACGATTTGGAAATCACGCTCGAAGAAGCCGCGCTCGGCAAAGACGAGAAGTTACGCATTCCGCGTCTCGAAAAATGCGACGAATGCGAAGGCACGGGCGCGGAAAAGGGAACTAAGCCGGAAACTTGCACCACCTGTCAGGGCAGCGGGCAGACGCGCTATCAGCAGGGTTTCTTTTCGGTGATGCGAACCTGCCCGAACTGCGGCGGGCGCGGGCAAATCATCAAAAATCCGTGCAAAAAATGTCGCGGCGCGGGCAGAGTCGAAAAGGAAAAATCGCTCGAAGTGAAAATTCCCGCCGGAGTCGAAACCGGCTCGCGCCTCCGAATCACGGGCGAAGGCGAAGGCGGCGCAAACGGCGGACAATCCGGCGATTTATACGTCGTCGTCCACGTCGCCGACCACGAAATTTTTGAACGGCAGGGCGCAAACCTTTATTCCGCCGTCCCGATAACCTTCGCGCAAGCCGCCCTCGGCGCGGAAATCAAAGTGAAAACTCTGGACGGCGAAGAAGATTTAAAGATTTCCGCCGGAACGCAGACGGGAACGGTTTTCCGCGTCAAATCTCAGGGAATGCCCGCGCTCGGCAATCGCGGCAAAGGCGATTTGTTTGTCGCCGTAACCTTGATCACGCCGAAAACCTTAACCAAAGAACAGCGCAAGTTGTTGGAACAACTCGCCGAAATCGAAGATGTTGACTTTCAAGACGCGAGTTTTATGGACAAAGTGCGGAACATCTTCGGGTAGGTTTGAAATGATTGAGGGATAAATTAAACTCCTCACAAGCGGGTCAGTAAAAGTTTTGAGGTATTTTGAAAAGTCTAGAGTCCAAACGCGGAACGCCCTTTGCG
>JAJAYR010000484.1 GCA_026786155.1 Pyrinomonadaceae bacterium | reverse complement strand
TTTCTATCTTCTTCATAAAGATTTCTTCAGCCTTAACCCACTGCATTATTTTGTGTCGTTCTTCAAAGGCTAACTGCAATTGTGCGTTAACCCAATGTTTCTTCAATGTATAACCTAAAAGATTGCGTATGAATCCATGCAGATGTTCATCTTTAGGACGTTTATACATTTTGTTTCCTACAATCCGAATCGTCTCGTCTTTGGTATGAAAGTGTTGTGGCTTTGGAGCAGAATAGAAAATCTCATCATTGGGAAAATTTGTATCAAGATTATTCATTTTATTGATAATAATAACGAATTTCAGAATACGTATTTATTTACGTATTCTGAATCTAATTTAAATCTCAACCTTCTCAATCACACCAACCCAATGTTCCGCCGTTAGATTGTTACGGGCGAATTCCGCAATCAAGTTAAAAACCTGGTCGGAAAATCCGCCGATGTTTAAGATGTCGGCGCGTTCTTTGGCTTGCGTGTTGGAATAAGGTTGGATGTCAATGCAGACGAGTTTGGCATCTTTATTTCGAGATTTAAACTCGTTCCATTGGCGCATCGTTTCCGTGCCGCTGCCGCCGAAGCGTCCGTGAACGGGCGTGTCAATCCACGATTCGTTGTCGGAAACGTAAATCAGCACATCGCCGTTTGCTTTGGCGCGATTCAGCTTTTTGAGCGGCGCGGAGCAGTTCGTTCCGCCTGCCGGAAGGCTCGCCAATTTCTGCGCGTTGGTCATCACCGAATCGCGCGGGTTGAGCGAAACTTTGACGACATCCGATTCAAACGGGATGACTTCGGCGGTCGGATTTTTTGCGAAGAATCGCCGCCGCAAACAGAGCCGCCGCGTCAATACAGCGCACGGCGGAAGTCGCGCCTTTGCGGAAACCCGTTACCGGCGAGTGCATCGAACCGGAAATGTCGGGGAAAACATAAACTTTCCCGTTGATTTCCGGCACGTTCTCGATGGCGATTTCCATCGCGTCCTGCAACGCTTCGGTGATTTGACGCGGGATTGATACATTTGCCGAAGCCGCCGTGAAAGCCGTCAGCAGTTGATATGGAAAAACCTTCGCCCGTTTAATCGCTTCGCGGTCGCGCAAACGGTTGGCGATGATCTCGACCATTTCCGAATCACGAAAAACTCCGTGCCGCTCGAAAGTGTTGAGATTCATTCGTGTCATCTGCCACGCGGCATTTCTCGCAATCGTCGTCCATTCATTGGTCGAAATCGGCAGAGCCGTCAACATTTGAAAGGGAACTGGCGGAACTTCGAGCGCGTCGCCGTTTTTGAAACGCTCGAACGATTTGACGATTTCGGGAAGTTTATCGGCATCAATTTCGCGCCCGATAAAATAGCCGTAAAGTGCTTCGCGTTCGGCATCTTTCGGCTTCGGGTGAACCATTTTCAAAACATCGGCGAAACTTGGGCTTTGACCGACGGATTGTTTGAAAATCTGTTCAGCCTGACGATTCTCAAACCATTCGCGCACCAGACGCTTCGGCAAAGAACCGAGCGATTTACGCCCGACCGCGCCGCTTCGCATAATCTGCACGAAGTTTCGCAGCATCTTTCCGTTATCAATCACACGCGGAAAAGTTTTCTCAAAAATCGCTTTGTCTTTCGTCGAAAGAACCGCCACGAGCAACGCCGGCATATCTTTCATAAAACCTTTTTCACGCGCATAAATCGCCACTTTTGCTACAAATTCCGCGTCGAGATTCTTGGTTAATTCCAAAACTTTTTCAAGCTGTTCACCCGCGTCGGCGTAAAACGTCTGCGAGAAACAGCCGGTCGCCGCAAACTGCGCGAGTGCCGCTTTCGGCGAAAGTTGATACGCCGTTCCGCCCGCTTCGTTCACCGTGTCGGTCGGCGGCGTAAATAAACCGCGAACCGTTTGAAATAAATTTTTATTTGCCATAATTTCCTCCTATTTGGACAAGTTTTCGCATTCCTTTTCGGAGCGAGATGTTAAAGTTTTAATTATTTGAGAACGAGTGAAAATAAATAAATTCAATCGTATTTTGATAAATCAAAAGTGTCGTTTCTTCGCGGCTGTGCCGCCTGATGTGCGAAAAGGCTGTGCCTTTTCGATGAGTTTTTTTAATGATTTGCGGCTATGCCGCCGCTTAAAAAGGTGAGGCGTAGCCTCAAAGAATTAGTAAAAAACTGACGGCGAGGCAGAGCCGTCGCCGCACATCAGGCGGCACAGCCGCGAAAAAAGCGTTATTCAATTGAAAACTCAATTGAAAATTAATCGAAGCGACAAGATTTTGAAAAGATACGTTTTGTTTCCAAGACAAGTTGATGTAATCCTTTCGGCATTCGCTTCAAATTTTTATTGCCTGTTCTGCCGATTAAACTACGCTTCCTTAGTAAATTCGGAAGCGGAAAGATTTGAACTTTCACCCGACAATAATTGTGAAAAATAACGGCGACAAGTTGTTGATGAAACATTCGCGCTCTACCAAACTGAGCTACGATTCGCCGAAGCAAATCGGTTGGATTTGAACCAACGACCACGACATTCGTAATGTAGTTCCATCGGGCATTCGCCGTAAAATAGTGAATCGCAACGGAGAGAATCGAACTTTCGTCGGACGGTTATCAACCGTCTGCTCTAGCCATTGAGCTACATTGCGAAAAATTGGTCGGTCGGGTGAGATTTGAACTCACGATTAACGGATTAAAAGTCCGCTGCTTTAACCAGACTTAGCCACCGACCGAGAAAATTACGAATTTCAAATTACTAAGCACCTAAGC
>JAJAYR010000483.1 GCA_026786155.1 Pyrinomonadaceae bacterium | reverse complement strand
GGATAAATTCAATCATTTAGCGATTTCTCGGCAGCAAATGTTTTTTATGAGAAAGCCCTCGGTTACATAGCACTCGTTGTTGAAATTATTTTTCGCCGTTTTGATATTGTTCTAATTTACGATACAGAGTTTTTCTGCCGATGTTCAAAAGGCGCGATGCACGAGATTTGTCGCCGCCCGCGTAATCGAGCGCGAGTTCAATCGCCTGTTTTTCGATTTCTTCCATCGTCGCCGGAAATTCCATTTCGAGGCTTATCGCGCGTCCTTCGCTGGACGCGCGAAGCCGTTCCTGTTTGGCTTGCGCGAACGACGCGGAGGCGCGTTGGCTGATGGCTTCGGGCAAATCGTCGAGTTCGATTTGTCTGCCGGAAGCGATGATGACGGCGCGTTCGATGGCGTTTTCGAGTTCGCGGACGTTGCCGTGCCATTCGTAATTGACCAGCGCGCGTAAGGCTTCTTTGGAAATTCCCGACACGAAGCGTTTGTTTTTTTGTTTGTAGATTTCGAGAAAATGAAACACGAGCAGATGAATATCTTCGGCGCGTTCGCGGAGCGGCGGCACGACGATTGGAAAAACCGACAGCCGATAAAATAACTCCTTGCGAAAAGTTCCGGCTTCAATCGCTTTTTCCAAATCAACATTCGACGCGGCGACGACTCGCGCATCGGTTTTGACCGTTTCGCTGCCGCCGACGCGCTGAAATACGCCGTCCTGCAAAACTCGAAGAAGTTTGACCTGCGCCGATAAACTCATCTCGCCGATTTCGTCTAAAAACAGAGTTCCGCCGTCGGCTTCTTCAAAACGTCCTTTGCGCTGACTTCGCGCATCGGTGAACGCGCCTTTTTCGTGTCCGAAAAGTTCCGATTCGAGCAAGGTTTCGGGAATCGCGCCGCAGTTTAATTTGATATATGATTTGTTTTCGCGCCCCGAATTGTAATGAATCAGATTTGCCAGCAGTTCCTTTCCCGTTCCCGATTCGCCGTTGATTAAAACCGTCGTGTTCGTGTCGGCGACGGTCAGCGCGAGTTCGACGGCGCGGCGAATCGGCGCGGCTTGCCCGATAATTTCGCTCGTGTGCCGTTCGTGCAGTTCCGATTTCAGACGCATTATTTCCGCGCTCAACTGGTCGCGTTCGAGTGCCGTCCCGATTTGGTCGGCGATGCCTTCAACCAACGCGACATCGTGATTTTCCAGCGGTTTCACGCGGTCTTCGCCCCAAACAAATCCGAGCAGTCCAAACGCCTGCCCGCCGACGCGAACGGGCGCAACGAGCGCGGCTTTTCCGCCGAGTTGCGAATTAAAAATCAGTCGCGCCGCAAACGGCAATTGCGTATCAATCAAACGCAGCGTTTTGCCTTCGCGCAAAATGTCGCCGAGCGCGGGAAACGGTTCGATGTCGAGAGATTGATTGTGTTCCTGAATCATCTGCAAAACGGCGTTCGGTTCGATGCCTTCGGCGAATTTGAATGACGCGAGCGTGATGCGTTTGCCGGTTTGGTCAAGCACGCCGAGTGCGCCGTAATCAGCCCCGACGAGTTCGACGGCGCGTTCCAGAACCCGCGCCGAAACTTCGCCGAAATCCGAATGAGAATTCAAAACATTGGCGATTTCGAGCAGCGCGTTCGTCCGGCGCGAATCCTGTTCCTGCGCGACGTAAAGGCTCGTATATTGATAACCGATGGCGAGTTGGCGGGCGATTGATTCGAGAAATGCGACTTCTTCGTCGAGCCATTCGCGCGGCGCGTGCGTGTCGTGAAGTCCCAATAAACCCAAAACTTTGCCGCTCAAAATAATCGGCACGACGAGCAGCGATTGCGTTTCCAACGCTTTGGTAAAAAATTTGACGGTCGGGTCGGTCGTCTTGGAAGTGTCGTTCAGACGAATCGGTTTCGTGATGTCAAAGCGGTCGGCGAGTTTCGCCGCGTCAAACGGAATCGTCGTGCCTTCGCTCGACGGAATTGTGTCATTTTTGCGCCATTCGTGGCTGATGCGAAGTTCGCTTGCCGCCGTGAGCTGCAAAAGGTCGCAGCGGTCAGCCGCCATCATTCGCCCGATTTCCGAAACGACGACGTTCAAAAATCGCGCGAGGTCAATGTTCGTCGGTAAATCACGCGCCAGCCGGTCAATAATCGCTTCCCGCGCTTCGTGCATTTTGATTTTGCGTTCGAGCGGAAAAACCGCCGGACTTTCGATTTCGATTTTCATAAGCAAAGGTCGAATAAACTATTTAATTCTAATTATTTATCTCACCGCAACGCTTTGTTGATGTCAAGTTGACACAAATTAGATTTGAAGCGTGTTTTTTAGATGCAGAAGACAAAAGACTGGAGCGCAAATGACAAATGACTGGAGCGCAAGCACCCTTGCTTGCTATGAGCGTCGCTTCGACGCGAAAAGACGCAATTATCTGCCACCGCTGCATCTACGCGCGACTTTTTTTTCGCGTTTCACGCTCATGGCAAGCAGGGATGCTTGCGCTCCAGTCGTGATGCTTTATTGATTGGCGTTCGGCGTTTCGGGTTTCGGCTCTTCTTTGGGTGCGGTGTTGGTTTCCTTCGGTTTCGGATTTCCTCCGCGCGGACGCGATTGTTCCGGCGGCGGCGGCGGCGGTTTCGGTTTGTTGCCGAAATCAACGCGCTTGCGTCCGGCTTCGGCTTTTTCGAGCAAATCTTCGGCTGGCAGATTCGTCGGGTCGAGATTGAGGGCTTTTTTTAGGGCGGCGACGGCTTCTTCATACTGCGCGAGTTTCATTAAAATCACGCCGAGTTCCGTTTGATACTCGTAGTCTTCAGGTTTCAGTTTAACGGCTTCTTTGACCGCTTTGAGCGCGTCTTCATCTTCGTTGAGTTTGTTGTAGGCGCGTCCGAGATTAAAATGCGAAACGTCGTCTTTCGGATTTTTCGCTAAGATTTTTTTATACGCTTTGACGGCGTTATCGAATGCTTTTTCGGAATTTTTCGTGCGCGGCGCGGGATCGTTCTTCGTTTTGCGGGTCGGTTTCGGAGTCGGCGTGGTTTCGATTCGCGTTACCGCCGATTCTTCCTCTAATTTTTCGGCGAGCGAATAAGCGATGCCGAGATTAAAATGCGCTTCGGCTGAATCGGGATTTAATTTAACGGCTTGCGAAAGCGCGTCAATCGCCTTTTCCGTTTCCAGATTATCAAGTAATTTTTTGCCTTCCGCCAAAGCCGCGTCCGCGTCGATAAAAGTCGGCAGCGGCGTTTCCGCCGGTTTGACGTTGGCGTTTGTTTGATTAGTTTCCGCCGCTACCGCTAAATTGACGTTCGTTTGATTTGAATCGTTCGCCGCGTTCCGGGTGCAGTTCAACTGAAAAAACGCCAACGTCGTTAGCAATAAAAATAAGAAAACTTTTTTCATAGTGTTTTCCGTCAATACCATCGCACGTCAGTAAGCAGTTAAAAAAGGATGAAGGATAAAGGATGAAATGAATAATAATCGAGTTGTTGCTTTGTCCATCCCTTATCCCTCATCCTTCATCCCTTAAAACAAACCCGCCCGCGACGGCAGCCGGTTCTGACTCATCCCGGCGGGAAAACGAACGGACGACCGGCGAGCAGATGAACGTGCAGATGAAAAACGGTTTGCCCGCCGTCGCCGTTGGTGTTGATGACAATGCGATAGCCGCTTTCGGCAAAACCTTGTTCGCGGGCGATTTCCGCCGCTACCAAAAGCAGGTAGCCGAGCGTTTCCTGATGTTTGTTTCGCGCCTTGTCGAGCGATTCAATCGGCTCGCGCGGCACGATCAACAGGTGCGTCGGGGCTTGCGGACTAATGTCGTTAAAGGCGACGCAAATGTCGTCTTCATAAACGAATTCGGTCGGAATTTCGCCCGCGATAATTTTAGAAAATATAGTAGTGTCTTGGCTCATAATTTGGAAATAATTTAAACGAAAGTATAGCATAAGAAATTTTCGTTATCGAAAACTCGCCCATCGAAAAAGTCGAAATTTTTCTTTTCAAACGGCAAAAATTCCGGTATCATTCAGCCAAATGTCGCCAATCGCAATTACCCTGATTCTACTTCTGGTCGCCGTCGCTTTGTTCGCGTCGGAGAAAATTCCCGTTGATGTCGTCGGCATTTTGCTCGTCATCGGCTTGGTGATGACCAATGTTTTGACCGTTCAGGAAGGCTTGTCGGGTTTCGGCGACAACGTGATTATCATCATCGGCGGGTTGTTCGTTTTGACCGGCGGACTGGTCAAAACCGGCATCGTTGATTTAATCGGTCGCCGACTTTACCGGATTGCGGGCAACAACGAATTTTTGCTGACGGCTTTGATAATGATCGTCGCGGCAATTTCCGCTTCGGTTTTGAAAAACACGACGACGACGGCGATGTTCGTTCCCGTCGTTTTGGGTTTGGCGACCAGAGCGAAAATCGCGCCGTCGAAACTTCTGATGCCGCTCGCGTTCGGCGCGATTCTGGGCGGAAGCTGCACTTTAATCGGCACTTCGACTAATCTGGCGGTCAGCAGCGCGTTGCAGCGTTATCAAAACGACCCGACTTTGAGCGCGTATTACGAACAATTACAGCCGTATTCGATGTTTGAATTGACGACGGTCGGCGTGATTATGGTCGCCGTCGGACTGCTTTATATGCTTTTCATCGGCATCCGACTGCTGCCGAACCGCGGCGGCGAAGATTCGCTGACCGAGCAGTATCACATCCGCGAATACGTTTCGGAAGTGATGGTTTTGCCGGATTCACACTTGATTGGCAAAACGCTCGGCGAGGCGAATATCAACCTTGAACTCGATTTGACCGTTTTGGGAATTATGCGCGGCAAAGAGCAAAGAATCGCGCCGCGCCCGGACGAGCGCGTCGAAAACGGCGATTTGCTGCTGGTCGCCGGAAAACTCGCCAACATCTTAAATGTTAAATCGGAAGCCGGGCTGGAAATTAAAGCCGACTTCAAACTAAATGACCAGGATTTGGAAAATGCCGATGTCGAACTTTTGGAAGTAATGATAATGCGCGATTCAAAACTCGTCGGGCAAACTTTGAAGTCCTCGAACTTTCGCCAAAACTACGATTTAACCGTGCTGGCAATAAACCGGCACGGCGAAAACTTTCTCGAAAAAATCAGCGACGTTAAATTAAGATTCGGCGACGTGCTGCTCGTGCAGGGCAGCCGCCGTTCGATTGAGCCGTATGTCAGCGAAGGCGAAATTTTGCTGCTCGAAGACGTTTCGGCGGATAGCCTGCGAACGGCGAAACGCGGCTGGGCGATTGCCGCGTTCGGACTTTTTCTCGCGCTCTCCTTGTCGAAAGTCGTAACGGGTTTTGAAGTTCCGCTCGCCATCGCCGTTCTGCTCGGCGTGCTGCTGCTGCTCGTTACCCAAACCGTCCGGCATTCGGAACTTTACTCGCTGATTGATTTTCGTCTGCTTGTTTTAATCGCCTGTATGATGAGTTTCGGGATTGCGATGGAAAAAACCGGAACTGATAAATATCTCGCCGGTTTGATTGTCGAATACTTTGAGCAATACGGCGCCACCGCCGTGCTTGCCGGATTTTTCGCGCTAACCGTCGCCTTAACGCAGCCGATGTCCAATCAAGCCGCCGCGCTCGTCGTCCTGCCGGTGGCGATAAAAACCGCCGTCCTGCTCGGACTCAACCCGCGCACGTTCGCCGTCGCCATCACTTTCGCCGCGTCATTTTCGTTCATCACGCCGCTCGAACCGGCTTGCGTTTTGGTTTATACGCCGGGACGTTATCGGTTTATGGATTTCGTCAAAGTAGGCACGATTTTAACGATTGTCGTGTTCATCGTGGCAATCGTTCTAGTTCCGATATTTTGGAGACTGTAAAAACAGAAGGCGGAAGGCGGATGGCAGTCGGCAGTCGGCAGTCGGCAGAAGGCGGAAGGCAGTCGGCAGTCGGCAGAAGGCGGAAGGCAGTTGGCAGTCGGC